>NZ_JBGUAX010000006.1:300000-409321 GCF_041821065.1 Egicoccus sp. AB-alg2
CGCGGCGCTCGCCGCGGTCACGGTCGCGGTCACGGCCACCACGATCACCACGGTCACGGTCACGACGCTCACCGTTGTCGCGGTCGCGGTCACGACCGCCGCGGCCACGCTCGCGGCCGCCGCGCGACTCCTCGGCGTCCTCGCGCTCGGCGTCGTCCGACTTGCCGCGGTCGTCGCCGCCGGCACGCTCGTCCTCGGCGCCACCGGCGCGTTCGCCGACGTACTCGAGCTTGAACTTGCGCCCGCCGTCGAGGACGTCCTTGACCTCGACGAGCACCTGCTCGCCGACCTCGACCGCCTCCTCGGCGTGGTTGAGGCGCTTGCCGGCCATCTTCGACAGCTCGGAGATGTGCAGCAGGCCGTCGGTGCCCGGCGTGAGGTTCACGAAGGCGCCGAAGTCGACCGTCTTGACCACGGTGGCGTGGTAGCGCTCGCCGACCTCGGGCAGCTGCGGGTTCGCGATCGCGTTGATGCGGTCGAGGGCGTCCTGCGCCTGCTCGCGCGAGTTGGCGTAGATCTTGACGACGCCGCGGCCCTCTTCCTCGTCGACGTCGATCTGGGCGCCGGTGACCTCCACCAGTTCCTTGATGATCGCGCCGCGCGGGCCGATGACCGCACCGATCTTGTCCTGCGGGATGTTGACGATCTCCACGCGCGGGGCGGTCTCGGCCACCTCGTCGCGCGGCTCGGCGATCGCCTCGTTCATGACCTCGAGGATCTGCAGGCGCGCGTCACGGGCCTGCAGCAGCGCGTCCTGGAGCACCTGCGCCGGGATGCCGGCGAGCTTGGTGTCCAGCTGCAGGGCGGTGATGAAATTCTCCGGCCCGGCGACCTTGAAGTCCATGTCGCCGAAGAAGTCCTCGACGCCCTGGATGTCGGTGAGGGTCGTGTACTTGCCGTTCTCGTAGACCAGGCCCATGGCGATGCCGGCGACCTGGGCGTGGACCGGCACGCCACCGTCCATCAGCGCCATGGAGGCGGCGCAGACCGAACCCATCGAGGTCGAGCCGTTGGAGCTCAGGACGTCCGAGACGACCCGCATCGCGTAGGGCCACTCGCCCTGGTCGGGCAGCACCGGGATGAGCGCCCGCTCGGCCAGCGCACCGTGGCCGATCTCGCGGCGCTTGGGGCTGCCGACGCGGCCGGCCTCACCGGTCGAGTAGGGCGGCATGTTGTAGTGGTGGAGGAAGAGCTTCTCCTCCTCGGGGTCCAGCGTGTCCAGCCGCTGGCCCTCGCGCTGGGTGCCCAGGGCGAGGACGGACAGGACCTGGGTTTCGCCGCGCTGGAACAGCGCCGAGCCGTGGGTCTTGGGCAGCACGCCGACCTGGGCCGACACCTCGCGCAGGTCCGCGACCCCGCGGCCGTCGACCCGGAAGCCGTCGTCGACGATGAGCTGACGCACGACCTTCTTCTCGGTCGACCGGAACGCCTCGGCGGCCTGCTTGCCGCGGGCCTCCTCGTCGAGGTCGGCCGGGCCGTTCTCCGTGACGTGCGCGATGGTCTCCTGGCGGACCACGTCGAGCTGGTCGTTGCGCTCGGACTTGGTCACCTCGGCGTCGCGGTAGATCGCGGTGACGCGCTCGGCGGCGAAGTCGAAGACCTGCTCGAAGACCTCGTCGGTGTAGTCGAGGAAGAGCGGGAACTCGCCGGCGTCACGGGCGCCGACCTGGTCGACGAACGCCTGCTGCGCCTCGCACAGCTGCTTGATGATCGGCTTGACGTCCTCGATGGCCTGACCGACGACCTGCTCGGTCGGGGCCGGCGCGCCCATCTCCACCTTCGTCCAGGCGTCGGGGGTCGCCTCGGCCTCGATCATGAGGATGGCGACCTCGCCGTCGTCCTCGACACGGCCGGAGATGACCATGTTGAAGACCGCCTCCTCCTGGAGCTCCTCGAAGGAGGGGAAGGCGATCCAGGAGCCGTCACGCAGCATCGCGTAACGGACCGCGGCGACCGGCCCGGCGAACGGCAGGCCCGACAGCATCGTCGACAGCGACGAGCCGTTCATCGCGACGACGTCGTAGGGGTCGAACTGGATGGTCTGCACGACCGTGTTGACGACCTGCACCTCGTTGCGCAGCCCCTCGGCGAAGGTGGGGCGCAGTGGGCGGTCGGTCAGGCGGCAGACGAGGATGGCGTTCTCCGACGGCCGGCCCTCGCGCTTGAAGAACGAGCCGGGGATGCGGCCGTTGGCGTACATCCGCTCCTCGACCTCGATGGTGAGGGGGAAGAACGGCAGGAAGTCCTTCGGCTGCTTGGACGCCGTGGTCGTGGTGAGGACCTTGGTGTCGCCGATGGAGGTGACGACGGCGCCGCCGGCCTGCTGGGCCAGCGTGCCCGCCTCGAAGGTGATGGTCTTGCCGTCGATCTCGACGGCGTGTTCGTACGTTCCGAGCGTGCCCACGTGGGCCTCCTCGTGTGGTTCGTCACGCGAGGACGCCGAGACGGTCGGCCGGGGTGTCGGTGCATCAGTGAGGGCGGCTCGAGCGGGGCTCGAGACGTCTCCACTGACGACCGACGCGGTCGGCCGGCGGTGTCGCGCGTCCTGGTGCGCGGGGGTCTGCAGTTGTCGGTGGTGCGGCGGTGCGGGCGTGTGCCCGCCCCGGGGAACGAGACGAGCCGGGGTCGCCTGGACCCCGGCCCGATCATGTCAGCGGCGCAGTTCGAGCTCCGCGATGAGCGCCCGGTAGCGCTCGATGTCCTTGTCACGCAGGTAGTTCAGCAGCCGCCGGCGCTGACCGACCAGCATCAGCAGCCCGCGCCGCGAGTGGTGGTCGTGCTTGTGCTCCTTGAGGTGCTCGGTCAGGTGGCTGATGCGCTTGGTCAACAGCGCGACCTGGACCTCGGGGGAGCCGGTGTCGCCCTCGGCGCGGGCGAACTTGGCGATGATCTCCTGCTTGTCGTCGGGAAGGACGGCAGCCAACGGTTCTCCTGTCGTGGTCGGGCCCTGCGTCGCCGGGTGGCGAACGTGTCGCCGCGGGGGATCTGCGAGGTGACGGCGCCACGAAGCGCCAGTACGTCGATCAGGGAACCCCGACACCCGAACGGGCACGGTGAAAGCGACCCTGTCGGGTCGTCAGCCAGGCAGTGTAGCCGCCGGCCGGAGCTCGGCAACACGTCCCGGCGCGCCCGCGACACTTCGGCGGGCCGTGACACGTCGGCGGGCCGTGACACGTCGGCTGGCCGCGTCCCTCAGGCGGTGGCGCACGCGGCCTCCAGCTCGTCGAGGCTGTCCTCGAGGTGCTCGAGCAGGCGCTGCAGGGACGGGACGCGGGCGCGGCAGCCGGTGAGCCCGAAACCGAGGTAGCCGTCGTTGCTGGTCACCGTGATGTTGAGGGCCTGGCCGTCGTAGGGCACCGACGCCGGGTACACCCCGTCCAGGCGCGCGCCGTTCCAGTACCTCGGCTCGCGTGGGCCCGGCACGTTCGAGATGATCAGGTTGAACGCCGGCTTGCGCAGCGGCCGGAAGCGGAACAGCGGTCCGAACGCGACCGGCCCGAAGCTCAGCGCGCTCAGCAGCAGTACGGCGGCGGGCTGCAGGTCGGCCAGCTGCGACTTCGAGTCGCGCATCGAGCGGTGGATCAGCTCGAAGCGCGCCACCGGGTCGGCGAGGTGCGTGCCGAGGTTGCACAGCACCACCCCGACCGCGTTGCCGCGACCCGGCTCGTCGGAGGCGTCGCGCAGGGAGACCGGCACCGCGGCCACGAGCGGACGGTCCGGCAGCGCGTCGTGGTCGAGCAGGTAGCGCCGCAGGGCGCCGGCGCTCATCGCCAGCACCACGTCGTTGACCTTGCCGCCGGTGGCCGCACAGACGCCCTTGATCCGGTCCAGCGGCCAGCGGTCGGCCGCGAACCGGCGGGCCGCGGTGATCGGCTGGTTCAGCATCGTGCGGGGCGCCTGGTAGGGCAGCGCGGCGGCCTGGTCGTCCAGCGCCCTGGCGACCGCGCGCATGGCGGTGGTCCCGGCCTGCCCGAGCGCCCGGCCCGCGACGCGTGCCTCGTCGGCCACGCCGCCGGTGAACGAGGCCAGCAGCCCGCCGCCGTCCTGGTCCCCGGTGACCTCGGCGTGCCGCGACTCCCCGGCCTGGGCCGGCAACGAGAAGGCGGGCGGCATGCCGCGTTCGTCGGGGTCGGTGCTGAGGCTGCGGATCAGCCACCGCATCGCCGCCGTGCCGTCCAGCAGCGCGTGGTGGACCTTGTTGTAGACGGCCACCCGTCCGTCGGCGAGCCCCTCGATGATGTGGGTCTCCCACAGCGGGCGGTTGCGGTCCAGCATGGCCCCGTGCCACCGGGACACCAGGGTCAGCAGTTCGCGGACCTGCCCGGGATGCGGGAGCGCCGAATGCCGGACGTGGTACTCGAGGTCGAAGTCGTCGTCCTCGGTCCAGGCCCACGGGCCGACGCCACCGAGCATCCGGGTCGGCCGCAGCCGGAACAGTGGCGCCGGCTCGTGTTCGAGCGCAGCGCGGTACTGGGTGCGCACGAAGTCGGGGCCGGCCCCCTCCGGCGGCCGGAACAGCTGCAGGCCACCGACGTGCAGGGGGCGACCCCGCACCTCGCCGAGCAGGAAGATGGCGTCGGTCACCGGTACCGGTCGCACCGCGCTCGTCCTTCCCGGGCGTGCCTGCAGACGGTCACCGACGCTAGCGTGCCCGCTGGCGGTGACGACACGTCCGAAGTGCCCCGTCGCGAACGGGAGTCCCCATGTCCGAGACCCTCCCCCAGCCGGCCGTCGACGAGGCCACCGTCGCGGCCTTCCAGCGCGACGGTGCGGTCGTCGTCCGCGGCCTGGCGAGCCCGGCGGAGCTCGCACTGGTCGAACGCGGCATCGAGAAGGTGCTGGCCGACCCCAGCGAGCGCTTCCTGGTGGCCAGCCGCGACGCCGATGCCGGCCGCTTCGTCGAGGACTTCTGCAACTGGCAGCGGATCCCCGAGTACGAGCAGTTCATCCGGCAGTCACGGGCGGCCGAGGTCGCCGCAGCGCTGATGGGGTCGCGCACCGTGCGGCTGTTCCACGACCACACGCTGGTCAAGGAGCCGGGGACGCAGCAGCGCACCCCGTGGCACCAGGACCAGCCCTACTACAACGTCGAGGGGCGACAGAACTGCTCGATGTGGCTGCCGGTCGACCCGGTCGCCCGCACGTCCACACTCGAGTTCGTCGCCGGCTCCCACCGCGGCCCGTGGCTGATGCCGCGCAGCTTCATGGACGACCAGGCCAAGTGGTTCCCCGAGGGCAGCCTGCAGGATTTGCCCGACATCGACGGCGACCTGGCCCGCGATGCCGGCGCGCACCGCATCCTCGGCTGGCAGCTCGAGCCGGGCGACGCCGTCTTCTTCCACATGCTGGAGCTGCACGCGGCCGGCGGCGTCGAGGGCCCCCATCGCCGCCGGGCCTTCTCCGTGCGCTTCCTCGGCGACGACGCCGTGCACGCGCCGCGCGCCTGGACGACCTCGCCGGCCTTCCCCGGACTCGGCGACGAACTGCCCGCCGGTGCGCCGATGGACCACCCGCTGTTCCCACGGCTGTGGCCACGCGGCGGCTGACCGCCGCGCTCAGCCGCCCGGCGGGGCGTCGCCGAACAGGGCGGCACCCCGTTCGCGTGCCTCGTCGCCGAGGGCGCGGCGATGATCGCGAAGCGCCGACGCCAGCTCCGGGTCCGACGTCGCGAGGATCCGCAGGGCCAGCAGGCCGGCGTTGGCGGCGCCGCCGATCGCCACCGTCGCGACGGGCACGCCCCGCGGCATCTGCACGATCGACAGCAGCGAGTCGAGCCCGTCCAGGGTCTTCAACGCGACCGGGACGCCGATCACCGGCAACTCCGTGACGCTGGCGAGCATGCCGGGCAGGTGCGCCGCGCCGCCGGCGCCGGCGATGACGACCTTGAACCCGCGGTCCGCGGCGGCGTGCCCGAACGCGAGCATCTCGTCGGGCATCCGGTGGGCGGAGACCACCTGCTCGTGGCAGTCCACGCCGAAGCGTCGCACGACCTCGGACGCCTCGCGCATGACGGGATGGTCGGACGCGGACCCCATGACGACGGCGACGCTCACTCAGACCTCCTCGGCGGCGGCCGCGGTCAGCAGGTCGGCGGCCCGTTCGGCGACGACCCGGGCCGCCTCGACGTCGTCGCCGACGGCCGTGACGTGCCCGAGCTTGCGGCCCGGACGGTAGTCCTTGCCGTAGAGGTGGACCGCCGCGGCGGGCACGCGCGCCAGCGTCGCCGCCAGCCGGTCGGCGGGGTCGACCTGCCCGCCGACGACGTTGACCATCGCCGCCGGCCCCCGGGAGGTCGTCGCGCCCAGCGGCAGGTCGGCGACCGCACGCAGGTGGTTCTCGAACTGCGAGGTGAGCGCGCCCTCGATGGTCACGTGGCCGGCGTTGTGGGGGCGGGCCGCGAGTTCGTTCAGCAGCACCTCGTCGGTCCCGGCGTGGCCGCTGCCGGGTGGCCGGCCGACGAACAGCTCCACCGACAGCATGCCGACCGAGCCGATGGTGTCCGCGACCAGCTGCCCGATGTCGCGGGCGCGGCGCACCACGTCCGGCGCGACCCGGGGGGGTTGCAGGACCTCACGACACATCGCGTCGACCTGGACGGTCTCCACCGGGTCGTAGACGGCGGTCTGTCCTCCGGGCCGGCGGGCGACCAGGACGGCCAACTCGCGGGTGAGTGCCAGCTTCGGCTCCAGCAACAATGGCTCGCCGCCGACCTCCTCGACGACGGCGGCCGCGGCGTCGAGGTCGTCGACCATCCACACGCCGCGCCCGTCGTAGCCGCCGCGGGGTCGCTTGCACACCAGCGGCCAGCCGTGGGCGTCGCCGAACGCGGCGATCTCCGCGACGGTGGTCGCCAGCACCCACGGCGCGACCGGGACCCCGGCGGCGCCCAGGACCTCGCGCTGACGCACCTTGTCCGTGGCGGTCTGCAGCGTCGCGGCGGAGGGACGCACGGGCAGCCCCTCGGCCTCCAGTGCCCGCATCGTGTCCAGGTCGACCAGCTCGTGCTCGACGGTCAGCACGTCGACGCGCTCGGCGAGGCGCCGCAGGCCGTCCGCGTCGGGTTCACCCTCGACGACGTCGGGCCACACCGCCGCCACCGCGTCACCGGGACGCGCCAGGAAGACCAGCGACAGGCCGAGCCGCGCCGCGGGTGGGAGCAGCATCCTCGCCAGCTGTCCCCCACCGACGACCCCGATCCTCGGTGGCAAGCGCGTCCTCCACGGCCGGCGTTCAGTGGGCGGCGCGGCAGCCGACGTCCGCGCGGGCGCGAGCCTACAAGCGGGACGGACCGGGCTTCGCACACGCCGGCGCCCCCGGCACGGGAGTAGCCGGGGGCGCCGAGGGTGGCCGGATCAGCGGGTCGCGCGCGCGGCGGGGGAGCGATCCCGTGCCGGCCAGAGCGCGATGGCCAGACCGGCCAGCGCACTCACGAGGTGCAGGACGTTGTCTGCCTGGTTGAGGGCGAGGAAGTTGGCGGGTTCGTCGCTGTTGGCCACGAACAGGCCGTACACGAACGTCACGCCGTACACGCCGGCGAGCAGCCAGCCGAAGGTGCGCGCTCGGTCGAGTCGGTTCCACAGCGCCAGACCGGCGGCGCCGATGAGCAGGTGCACGATGTTGTGCAGCGGGTTGACCTCGAAGCCGAGCAGGAGGTCGCCCTCCGGCGCGGCGAAGCCGTCGAAGCCGGTCACGAGGAAGCCCGCCAAGCCGACGAGGAGGTAGATCGCCCCGACGGCGAGCGCGAGGTACTGGGCGGGATGCCGATCGGTCCGCGCCCTCGCGGCGGGACCGGGCTGCGGAGCACGACTCACGGTGCGGCCCTTTCCGTGGACATCGGAACACCCGCACCGTCGCACCGGCCGGCCGCAGTCCCCCCGTACGGCCGGCGGCATCCGGCGCCGGCCGGGCCGGACCAGCCGGTCGAGACCTGCCCGCGGCGGTGGCCGGGCGACGGCCACCGGCCACCGACCTGCGCCGGTTCAGCCCACCAAGCGGCGGGCCTGGTCGATGTCGGCGTGGATCTGCGCCACCAGCGCATCGATGCCGTCGAAGCGACGCTCGTCGCGGAGCCGGTGCTCGAACGTCACCTCGAGTTGGTGGCCGTAGAGGTCGGCGTCGGCGTCGAGGAGGTGCGCCTCGACCGTGCGCGTCGTCCCGGCGAAGGTCGGGCGCAACCCGACGTTGGTCACCGCCGGCCAGCGACGCCCGTCCGCACCGGCGGTCCCGGCATAGACGCCGTTGGCCGGCACGAGCCGGTCCGCCGGCACGTCCACGTTCGCCGTCGGGACGCCGATCGTGCGTCCCCGGCCGTCGCCGGGCACGACCTCGCCACGGACGTGGTAGGGGCGCCCGAGCGCCTGGTTGGCCCAATCGATTCGGCCCGCGGCGAGGTGCTCGCGGACGGCCGTGGACGAGATCGCGACCCCGTCGAGTTCCAGCAGCGTGACGGCCTCGACCTCGAATCCGTGCTGCTCGCCCTCCTGCACCAGCGTCACGACGTCACCGGCCGCCTTGTGCCCGAACCGGAAGTTGGTGCCGACGATGACCCGCCGGGCCCCCATCGGGCGAACCAGGACGTCGCGCACGAACGCCTGCGGGGTCAGCTGCGAGAGTTCGCGGGTGAAGGTCAGCACGACGACGAGGTCGACCCCGACCTCCAGCAGCCGGGCCACCCGCTCGTCGGTGGCCAGCAGCGTCGGCGGCTCGCTGCCCGGGCGCAGGACGGCCGCGGGGTGCGGGTCGAAGGTGACCGCCACCGCCCGGGCATCGCGGTCGTGGGCCGCGTCGACGGCACGACGCAGCAGCACCTGGTGGCCGCGATGGACCCCGTCGAAGTTGCCGATGGTGACCGCCGAGTCGACCGGGGTCAGCTCGGCGAGGTCGTGTACGTCCCCGTGGAACACCTCGCTCACGGGGCAGCCCTTCCGCTGTCGGTCGGATCGTCGACGGGTGCGGATCGTGCCGCATCCGCGGGGTCCGGCGCGACCCGTGGTGCGAGTTCCTCGGGCCGCGTCCACACCAGCTGCGAGCGGGCCCCGGGCCCACGGTCGGCGAAGACGCCCAGGAGGTGGCCGCCGTGGCGCACCGCGTAGTCACCGGTGCGGCCCTGCGCCGCCAGGGCCGGCTTGCCCTGGGTGAGCGCGAGCGCCAGGTCCGGGTCGTCGACGTCGACGGTCGGCAGGGCGCGGGCGATCGCCTCCTCCGGGCGCAGCAGCAGCCGGTCCAGGACGCCGTTCGCGCCGGCGTCGCGGACGGCGTCGAGGTCGTGGGCCTCGTCGACCGTGAAGGGGCCGTTCGCGACCCGGCGCAGGGAGGTCAGGCTCGCCCCGACACCGAGTTCGGCACCGACGTCGTGGGCCAGGGTGCGCACGTAGGTGCCGGCCGAGCAGGTGACGAGGAAGGACACGCGAGGATGATCCGGGTCGCTGTCGTCGTAGGCGTCGAGCACCAGGTCGTGGACCGTCACCGGACGGGCGTCGCGCTCGACCTCCTCGCCACGACGGGCGCGTTCGTGCAGCCGCTCGCCCGCGACCTTGACCGCCGAGACCATCGGCGGCACCTGGAGCAGTTCGCCCTGGAAGCGGGTCAGGGCCTCGCAGACCCGCCGTTCGTCGATACCCCGTGCCGGCACCCGCGCCAGCACCTCGCCCTCGGCGTCCTGCGTCGAGGTCACGACGCCAAGCACCATCTGCGCGGCATAGGTCTTGTGGCCGGCCTGCAGGTACTGCACCAGCCGGGTGGCGCGACCGAGGCAGACCACCAGCACGCCGGTGGCCGGCGGGTCGAGGGTGCCGGTGTGTCCCACCCGCCGTTGGCCGGCGGCGCGGCGCACGGCCTGCACGACGTCGTGGGAGGTCGGGCCGGCCGGCTTGTCGATCACCAGCACGCCGTCGCGGTCGTCCGGGCTGCGTCGCTTGCGGGGCATTCAGGCCCTCCGCAGCGCGTCGACGACCCCGGCGACGACCTCGTCGACCGTGCCGTCGGCGGTGAATCCGGCCGCGAAGGCGTGCCCGCCACCACCGAGCGACTCCGCGATGGCGCCCACGTCGACCGACCCGTGCGAACGGAGCGAGGCCCGCCAGGTGCCGTCGGGGGCCGGCTTGCACACCAGCGCCACCTCGGCGACGTCGGCGGTGCGAACGACGTCGATGAGTGCTTCGGTGGCCTCGATGCCGGTGCCCGTGCGTTCGAGCTCCTCGGCCGTGAGGTGGGTGTGGACCAGCGAGACGTCCGGCACGAAGGAGAGCCGGTCCAGGGCACGGCCGAGCAGCCGCAGCTCACCCAACGACGAGGTGCCGTACAGGCGCCGGGTGAGCTCGGCGTGCTCGACGCCGGCCTCGATCAGGCGGCCACCGAACTCCATCGCCGCGCGGTCGGTCGAGGCGTGCCCGAACCGGCCGGTGTCGGTCACCAGTCCCACGTACAGGCACGTCGCCAGCTCGACCGTCAGCGGTACCTCGAGGCGGTGCAGCAACTCGTCGACGATCAGCACGGTGGCGGCCGCACGCGGCGCCACCAGCCGCAGGTCGCCGAACGCGGTGCTGGAGGCGTGGTGGTCGACCACGATGGTCGGCACGCCGGCGTCGAGCAGCCGGCTGATGCTGCCCAGCCGCGCCGGGCTGGCGGCGTCGAGCGTCACCAGCAGGTCGACGTCGACGGGGTCGGGCAGCGAGGACGGCGTGACGAGGTCACGCACACCGGGCAGGTCCGCCAGCGGGGCCGGCACCTTCAGCGGCTCCTCCCCCACGGTCGGGACGGTGCGGGCACCCAGCCTGGACAGGGCCACGTGGAGCGCGAGGGCGGCCCCCAACGCGTCCCCGTCGGGACCGACGTGGGCCGCGAGCACGATGCGGCCGCCGTCGTGGGCGCAGCTCGCGAGGCGGCGTACCGCCTGGTCGAGCACCTGCGGGTCCAGGTCGTCGAGCCACGTGGGCTCCACGCGGGTGGTCACGCCTGGTCCTGGCCGTCGGCGCCACCACGGCCGAGATCCCGCAGCAGCTGCTCGACCCGGTTGGCCTGCTCGACGACGGGGTCAGGGCGGAAACGCAGCTCCGGCGAGGTCCGCAGACGCGCCCGACGGCCGACGAGCCCGCGCAGACGCGGGGCCGCCGCCTCCAGGCCGGCCTCGACCTCGTGGGCCTCGGGCAGGCGGTCGCCGCCGGTGCGCCGCGGGTCGCCGCTGACCAGCGTCGGGTCCAGCGTCGAGTAGTAGATCGTCGCGACCTCGTGGTCCTGGGTGACCTCGGCCTCGGTGATCGTGATCAGCTGCAGGCGCGGGTCGGCGATCTCGGACTCGAGCAGGTCGGCGACGGCTTCGCGCACGGCCCGGTCGACCCGGGGATTGCGTTTCTTGGCCATGGCGGGCTCCTATCGGGAGGCGGCGGCGTGCGGGCCGGTCAGGACAGCGGGGGCAGCCCGGAACCGTCGGCGTCGAGCGTGTCGGCGAGGTCTTCCGTGCCGAGCACGACCATACGGGGGTCGCGCTCGAGGACCGCGGTCACGCGGTCGAGCACCCGGTCGACGCCGGTGTGGGTGGAGGCGGCGACGGCGACGCCGAGCACGGCGCGTTGCCAGCGGTCCTGGTCGCCGACCTCGGCCACGGACACACCGAGTTCGTTCTGCAGCCGCGAGCGGGCGCGGTTGAGCAGCGCACGCTTGCCCTTGAGGCTGTCGATGCCGGGCAGGTGCAGGTCCACGCGTGCGACCCCGAAATGCACGCGACCGTCACCGGACGTCACGTGCGGCCCTTTCTGCTCGTGGAAACCGGTCGGCGCCCGGCCCGGTCGGGCCGGGCGCCGAGAGGCGTGGAACGGTCAGTCGCGGGCGACCTCGACGGTCACGTAGGCCTCGAAGACGTCGCCCTCCTTGACGTCCTGGAACTTCTCCAGGCCGATGCCGCACTCGAAGCCCTCGCGGACCTCGCGGACGTCGTCCTTGAAGCGGCGGAGCGAGGTCATCTTGTCCTCGGCGATCACGACACCCTCGCGGATGACGCGCACGCCGGCGTCGCGCTGGATCTCGCCCCGGGTGACCATGCACCCGAACACGAACCCGGCGCGCGGGACCTTGAAGATCTCGCGGACCTCGGCCTCGCCGATGATCTGCTCGCGGAACTCCGGGGCGAGCAGGCCCTTGACGGCGCGCTCGATGTCCTCGATCGCCTCGTAGATGATCCGGTACGTGCGTACGTCGACGCCGGAGCGGTCGATCTCGTCGCGGGCGTTGGGGCCCGGGCGGACGTTGAACGCCACGATGATGGCGTCCGACGCCTCGGCGAGACGGACGTCGCCCTGCGTGATCGCGCCCACGCCCTTCTGGATCACCCGCACCTGGACCTCGTCGAGCTCCAGCTTCAGCAGGGCGTCCTCGAGGGCCTCGGCGGACCCGGACACGTCGGCCTTGATGATGACGTTGAGGGTCGCCTTGTCGCCGGCCTGGACCGCGGAGGTGAACTCCTCCAGGGTCGTCGGACGGCGCTCGGCGAGCTCCTTGCGGCGCTCGCGGGCGGCCCGACGTTCGGCGACGTCACGGGCGAAGCGCTCGGCGTCGACGACACGGAACTCGTCGCCGGCCTCCGGCACGTCGTTGAGACCGATGATCTGGACCGGGCGGGCCGGCAGGGCCTCGTCGACCTGGTTGCCGTTCTCGTCGAACATGGCCCGGACACGGCCGTCGGCCGTGCCGGCGACGAGGATGGACCCACGGTGCAGGGTGCCGTTCTGCACCAGCACCGTGGCGACCGGACCGCGGCCCTTGTCGAGGTGGGCCTCGACGACGCGACCGCGGGCGTCCTTGTCCGGGTTGGCCTTCAGGTCGAGCAGGTCGGCCTGCAGCAGGACCACCTCGAGCAGGTCGTCGAGCCCCTGGCCGGTCTTGGCCGAGACCTCGACCGTCGGCACCTCGCCGCCGAAGTCCTCGGCGACGACGTCGTGCTCGGTCAGCTGGGTCTTGACCCGGATGGGGTCGGCGCCCTCGAGGTCGATCTTGTTGATCGCCACGACCATGGGGACCTCGGCGGCCTTCGCGTGTGCGATGGCCTCCTCGGTCTGCGGCATGACGCCGTCGTTGGCGGCGACGACCAGGATCGTCACGTCGGTCACCTGGGCACCCCGGGCACGCATGGCGGTGAACGCCTCGTGGCCCGGCGTGTCGATGAAGGTGATCAGGCGCCCGTCCTTGCTGATCTGGTAGGCGCCGATGTGCTGCGTGATGCCGCCCGCCTCGCCCGACACGACGTCGGTGTTGCGGATGGCGTCGAGCAGCAGCGTCTTGCCGTGGTCGACGTGGCCCATGACCGTGATGACCGGCGGGCGGGGCTGGAGCTTCTCCGGGTCGTCGGCGGTCTCGATACCGAATTCGAGCTCCTCCTCCGACATGAAGTAGACCTCGACCCCGAGGTCGCCGGCGAGGATCTCCACGGTGTCGTCGGGCAGCGTCTGCTGCACCGTCGCCATCTCGCCCATCTCGAACAGCTTCTTGACCAGGGCTGCACCGGGCACGCCGAGCTTGTCGGCGAGCTCACCGACCGTGATGCCGGAGAGCACCTCGACGCGGTCGGTCTTGATCAGCTCCTCGATCGGGACGTCACGGCGCCGCGGACCACGCGCGAGCTCCTGCTCCTGCGGGGTCTGCTTCTCCTTGCGCTTCTTGCGCCGGGTCTTGCCCGAACCCGGCCCACCGGTGCCGGAGGGGCCACCGGGACCACCCGGGCCGCCACGGCCGCCAGGACCGCCGCCGGGGCCACCAGGACCGCCGCCGGGACCGCCGCGGCCGACCGGCTGCCGGTAGGGCGAGCCCGGAGGGCCGCCCGGGGCACCGCGACCGCCGCCGGGACCGCCCGGGCCGCCGCGACCGGCACCGCCGGGCCCACCACGGCCACCTGCCGGCGCACCACGACCACCAGCGGGGCCGCCTCGGCCTCCGGCCGGCGCACCGGGCTGCGGTTGTGGCCGCGCCGGCGCCTTGCGCAGCGGCGGCGGGATGCTGCGCCGACCCGAGCCCTCCTGCGGCAGGTTGCTCTCCGTGCGCCGGGTCGGCGGCACGCCACCGCCGGTGACCGTCGGCGGCGGCGTCGGGCCGCGCTGCGACGGCGGACGCAGGGGCGCCTCACCGGGCTTGAGCCGCGGCGGCGGAGCACCGGGCATGCGGCGCGACGGTCCACCCGGGGCCGCTCCGCCGGGGGCCGTGCCGGACGCGGCGGGACCGGCACCGTCACCGCCGGCCGCCGGCGCCTGCTGGCCGGCGTCGGCTGCGGGTGCCTCGGGCGCGGGCTGCGACGCGGGGGCCGGCTGCTCGGCGGGCTGCTCGGGCGCCGCGGGCTGCTCGGAGGCGGGCGCGGGCGCCTGCGCCGCGGCCTGGGCCGCCGCGGCGGCGTCGGCGGCGCGCTTGGCGGCCTCCTGCTCCTCCTGCTGCTTGCGCAGGTGCGGCGGCAGGACCTTGGCGGCCTTCTTGCCCTCCGGCGGCGCGGCAGCCTGGATCGAGCGGTAGCGCTCGAGCTCTTCCTGCTCGCGCTTGCGCTTCGCGGCTTCCTCGGCGCGGCGCTCGGCCTCGGTCTTGCCGAGCGACTCGCGGAATTTCGCGGCGTCCCCGTCCGAGATGGACGAGGAGTGGCTCTTGGCATCGACGCCGAGGTCGGTCAGGCGACGGAGGACCTCCTTGTTGTGGAGGCCGGTCTCCTTCGCCAGTTCGTAGACGCGGACCTTGTTGCTCACGCGTTCTCGCTCCTCACGGTGCCGTCCGGCACCTGGTGCTGCACGTCTTCGTCGGGGCCCGTCGGGGGGCCGTCGCCCTGGGCGCGGGTCGTGTCGCCTGGGGCGTGGGTCGGTCTTCCTCGGGCGCGGGTGGTGCTGCCTTGGTCGCGGATGGTCGCGAGTGCCGCGAGCGCCTCTGCCTCGGAGCCGCCGCGGAGCGCGCGCCGGAGTCCACTGGCGCCGCGGCGTGCGGCGGTTTCGAGGCAATGGGGATCGTGGCAGAGATAGGCGCCCCGGCCGGGCAGGCGCCCATCTGCGTCGAAGCGGATCCCGTCGGGCGTCCGGGCCAACCGCAGCAGCTCATGCTGGGCTCGCGCGGTACGGCAGGCGACACAGGTCCGGACCGGCTGACGGGGCGCTTCGCGCACCAAGGGTACTTCCTTCGAGGCTCCTGGTTGGTCCTGGCTGGCCGGACACCGCTCGGCAGGGTTCGGCCACGCTCGCCGGGTCCGCGGATCCGCCACTGCTGGCGGTACCGCGCACGCCTCCCGGCGCTAGGCGCCCGCCTCCTCGGCGTCTGCCGGCGCGGCGTCGCCCGCGGCACCGGGCTGCTCGCCCTCCTCGAGCGCCGTCTGGCGGGCAGCCTCGGCGGTTTGTACGGCCGCTTCGATGGCTGCCTCGCCCTCGGCGGAGAGGGGGTTGCCGTACTCGTCGATGAGCCCCTTCTCGAACGCCTCCTGGAACGCACGCTGTTCCTCGGCGAACTGGGTCTCCGACTTGATGTCGATCCGCCAGCCGGTCAAGCGGGCCGCGAGCCGGGCGTTCTGCCCCTCGCGGCCGATGGCCAGCGACAGCTGGTAGTCGGGCACGATCACCATGGCCGTGCCGTCGTCCGGGTAGAGATAGACGTTGCTGACCTTGGCCGGCGACAGCGCGTTGGCGACCAGGTCCTCCGGCTCGTCGGCCCAGCGCACGATGTCGATGCGCTCGAGCTCGTCGGCGTGCAGCTCCTTCTGGACCGCACGCGCCCGCTGGCCCCCCGGACCGACACACGCGCCGACGGCGTCGACGTTGGCGTCGTTGCTCATCACCGCGACCTTGGTGCGGTGCCCGGCCTCGCGGGCGATGCCCTTGATCTCGACGATGCCTTCCTCGATCTCCGGCACCTCGAGCGCGAACAGGCCGACGACCAGCGCCGGGTGGGTCCGCGAGGCGACGATCTGGGCGCCGCGGGCCTGCTTGCGGACCTCGATCACGACCGCGCGGGTGTGGGCGCCGTGCTCGAGCCGCTCGTTGGGGATCTGTTCGGCGTAGGGCAGCAGCGCCTCGGTGCGGCCGAGCTCGATCAGGGTGACGTTGCCCTGCTGGCTGATCTGGCCGGAGATGATGTCGCCCTCGCGGCCGACGAACTCGCCGTAGGTGACCTCGCGCTCGGCCTCGCGCAGCCGCTGCAGCAGCACCTGCTTGGCGGTCTGGGCCACGATGCGCCCGAAGTCCCTGGGCTCCTCGCGCCACTCGGAGACGATGTTGCCCTCGTCGTCGAGTTCCTGGGCGTACAGCGTCACCTCACCCGTCGTCCGGTCGACCGTGACGCGGGCCTCGTCGGCGGTCGCGTTGTGCGAGCGCTTGTAGGCCGAGGCCATCGCGGTCTCGAACGCCTCGACGACCGTGAGGAAGTCGATGCCCTTCTCGCGCTCGATCTGGCGCAGGGCGTCGATGTCGATCTTCATCCGTCTACCTCCTCACGTGTCGGTGCCCGTCGCGCGTCGCTCACCACGGCAGGACCACCTTGCCGTGGTCGACGTCGGCGAGGGCGACGACGACCTCGTCGCCGTCCACGTCCAGCGTGACGCTGGACTCGTCCGCCACCACGACCGTCCCGGTGAGCTCGCCGAGCCCCTCGGTGCGCACGACCCGGACCTCGCGGCCGACGTTGCGGGCGAAGTCGCGCGGGCGGCGCAGCGGTCGGTCCACGCCCGGTGAGGTGACCTCGAGCGTGTAGCTCGACGGGATCAGGTCCCGCTCGTCGAGCGCGGTGCCGACGCGGCGCGAGAGCGTGGCGATGACGTCCACGTCCAGGCCACCGTCGGCGTCGGCCACCAGGCGCACCAGCCGCCGGGTGCCCTGACCCTTGACCTCGACGTCGACCAGTTCCACGTCGAGTTCCTCCGCCAGCGGCGATGCCAGGGCACGGATCGCCTCCGGCAGCTGCCGGTCGTCGGTCCTGGCCATGTCACCCCCCTCTCGCGGGTCTCGTGTGGTACCGACCGCACGTGGTGTGCGCGCCGGGGCGTCTCACGACGACGGCCGGCCCGCAGAGGGCCGACCGCGCGATGCGACGCTTTGGTTGGTCGTCGAACGTACCACCTCGGGCATGCCGGTGCCAGGGTGGCCTCGTCGGCCACCCCGGTGTCCCGTGGCACGTCAGGAGACGACGCTGGGCGTTCCCGACCCCCGTTCCGAGCGGATCTCCTCGGCCATCTCGGTGGCGTAGTGGACCAGCGCCTCGACGATGTCCTCCTCGCGGACCGTCGCAATGCGCTGGCCCTTTTGGATGATCTCGCCCTTGCCGTTGCCGGCGGCGACGCCGAGGTCGGCCTCGCGGGCCTCGCCGGGGCCGTTGACGACGCAGCCCATCACGGCGACGCGCAGCGGGACGTCGATCTTGCCCTCGAGGCCCTTCTGGACGTCCTCGGCCAGGGTCCAGACGTCGACCTGGGCGCGACCGCACGAGGGGCAGGACACGACGTCCAGACCTCGTTCGCGTAGGTGCAGGGACTCCAGGATCGCGATCCCGGCCTTGACCTCTTCGACCGGGTCGGCCGACAGCGAGACCCGGATGGTGTCCCCGATGCCCTCGGCGAGCAGGGCGCCGATGCCGACGGCGGACTTGATCGACCCGGACTTCAGCGGCCCGGCCTCGGTGACCCCGAGGTGCAGCGGGTAGTCGCAGCGCTCGGCCAGCAGCCGGTAGGTCTGGATCATGGTCCAGGGGTCGGAGTGCTTGACGGAGATCTTCGTGTTGTGGAAGTCGACGTCCTCGAGCAGGCGCACCTCGCGCAGGGCGGACTCGACCATCGCCTCCGGCGTGGGGCCGCCGAACTCCTCGAGGACGCTCTCCTCGAGCGAACCGCCGTTGACGCCGATGCGGATCGCGACGCCGGCCTCGTCCGCCAGCCGACCCAGCAGGGCGACCTTGTCGTGCTTCTTGATGTTGCCCGGGTTGATGCGCACGCCGGCGCAGCCGGCCTCGATGGCCATGACCGCGTACTTCCACTGGAAGTGGATGTCGGCGATGACGGGGATGCGCGCGTGCTCGGCGATGCGCGCCAGCGCCTCGGCGTCCTCGCGGCGCGGTACCGCCACACGCACGGCGTCGGCCCCGGCCGCCTGGCAGGCGGCGATGGCCTGCAGCGTGAGGTCCGCCTCGTGCGTCGGCGTGACGGTCATGGTCTGCACGCTCACCGGGGCGTCACCGCCGACCTCGAGCGGGCCGAGCCGGATCTTGCGCGACGCCCGGCGCGTCGGTCCCGACGGCGTCGGTGCCGGCGCGGGGCCGGAGGGCACGATGGGCAACTGGGTGGTCACGAGCGACTCCGTGCGGGGTGGACCACGACGTCGACGCCAGCACACGGCGCCGGCCGGCCGTCACGGCCGGGCGAGAGGACACCACGGTACCCGGGTGCCTCGCCGGAGGTTCGGACCGGTGAGGTGTCCCAGATGCCGGGCACACCGCCAGCGGCGAGGTGCCGGCGAGGCGCCGACGAGGCGTCGCGGGAGCGGCGGACTCAGCCCGGCAGACGGATCGGGTTGGTGATGTCCAGCCACAGCAGGGCGACGAACACCGTGCCGAGGATCGCCAGGACCGGGATGGCGACCGCGGCCACGGCGCGGGGGTCGACCGTGAAGTCCTGGGCCTTGCCGCGGACGCGGCGCACCGCGTTCACCGCCCGTTCGATGCCGAGCACGGCGAGGTGTCCGCCGTCGAGCGGTGGCAGCGGCACGAGGTTGAAGATGCCGATGAAGATGTTGATCGACGCGATCAGCAACAGCAGCGTCAGCAGGCCGTAGGTGGTGCCGCCGGACTGGCCGGCCAGCGACGCGGCGCCGACCAGCGACACGGCGCCGTCCATTGCCCGCTCCTCGGTCCCCGACGCCTGCGAGAACAGGTTCGCCAGCCCGGTGGGCGAGAACACCCGCCCGAGCGCCAGGATCGAGCCGACGAAGATGGTGAAGAACCCGGCCGGCCCGACGAGGGACTCCTCGATCGCGCGGCTCACGGAGTAGCGCTCGAAGATCTCCGCCGGCAGGAAGCCGACCTGCCCGAAGGTCTCGCCGGTCTCCTGGTCGACGGCCTGCGCGGGCGTGATCGTCAGCGTGATCTCCTCGCCGCCGCGCTCGACGACGAACTCGGTCGGCTGCTCCGCACGACCGCGGATGACCTCCCGCAACTCCTCGTAGTCGTCGGACCGGACGCCGTCGACCGCCACGACGCGGTCGCCGGGCTGCAACCCACCGACGTCGGCGGGCTGTCCCTCGACGACCAGGTCGACCGTGGTGCCGACCTGCCCGGTGGGCTGCGGCACGAACAGGAACATGCCCAGCAGCACCACGATCGCGATCAGGAAGTGCATCACCGAGCCGGCCACGAGCACCACCGCCCGTTGCCACGCGGGGCGGTCGGCGAAGAACCGCCCGCGATCGCCCTGGGTGATGCGGTGGTGGAGGTCGCCGAGCCGGCCGGTGTCGGGCACCTCGCCGGCGATGACCTCGTTGAGCACCGTGCGTGCGTGCACGAGGCCGGCGTCCTCGCCGAGGTTGACCCGGGTGCGGTGCACGATCCGCTCGGTCAGGTCACGGCCGGCACCGCGGCGCCGCAGTTCGTCGGCCAGCCGCCCCCAGGTCCGCTCGGGCAGTCCCCGCCCGGCGGGCACACCGGCCGCGGGCACGAACTCGGCCTCGCGGGTGCGGTCGCGTTCGACCGCGGCCGGATCCAGGATCTGGTCGGGCACCGGCCGCAGCCGCTCGTCGAGCGGGGACATGCCCTTGATGCGGACGAAGCCGCCCAGCGGCAGCGCCTTGACGCCGTACTCCGTCTCGCCGCGGTGGGTCGACCACAGGGTCGGACCGAAGCCGAGGAAGTAGCGGTCGGCGCGCATCCCGAACCATCGGGCCGTCAGGAAGTGCCCGAGTTCGTGGATCATGATCGCCACGATGATGCTGACGACGAACACCGTGATCGCGGTCGCCCCGCTCATACCACTTCTCCCTTCGAGACCGCGCGTGGCGCGGTCAGGGCACGGCTCGCGTACCGGCGCGCCCAGGCGTCGGCAGATGTGACGTCCGAGAGGTCGCGCGGGTTGCCGGGGTTCTGGCCCGCCCACGCCTCCAGGGTGGCCTCCACGACGCCGGTGATGTCGAGGAACCCGATCCGGCCGTCGAAGAAGCCCTCGACCGCGACCTCGTTGGCCGCGTTCAGGACCGCCGGCCACGTCCCGCGGCGCCGTCCGGCGGACTCGGCGAGGTCGAGCGCGCGGAAGGTCGAGCGGTCGACCGGCTCGAAGGTCAGCTGCGACAGCCGGGTCCAGTCGCAGGCGACGAACGCGTGGGGCAGGCGCTGCGGCCAGGCCATGGCCAGCTGGATCGGCAGGCGCATGTCCGGCGGGGACAGCTGCGCGAGCGTGGAACCGTCGACGAACTCCACCATCGAGTGCACCACGGACTGCGGGTGGACGACCACGTCGAGCCGGTCCCAGGGCACGTCGAACAGCTCGTGGGCCTCGATGAGCTCCAGCCCCTTGTTCATCAGCGTCGCGGAGTTGCAGGTGACGACCGGGCCCATCTCCCACGTGGGGTGGGCGAGGGCGTCCTCGACGCTCACGTCGGCGAGCTCGGCGGCGCTCCGTCCACGGAACGGTCCGCCGCTGGCGGTCAGCACCAACCGGCCCACTTCGCTGCGCCGTCCGCCGCGCAGGCACTGGGCCAACGCCGAGTGCTCCGAGTCGACCGGGACGAGGTGCGTCTCGCGGCCGCCGGCGGCCTCGGCGGCGGCCACGACCAGGTCGCCGCCGACGATCAGGCTCTCCTTGTTGGCGAGCGCGACCGGGGTCCCGGTCTCCAGGGCCGCGAGCGTCGGCGCGAGGCCGACGGCGCCGGTGATGCCGTTGAGGACCAGGTCCGCGTCCAGTCGCGCCAGCTCCGTCACGCCGTCGGGTCCGTCGAGGACGTCGAGGTGGGTGTGTTCGGCGGCGAGCTGGTGCCCCGCCGCGGGATCGCCGATCGCGACGGTCCGTACGCCGAACTCCCGGGCCTGGTCCGCCACCGTGGCCGCGTCCCGCCCGGCGGCGAGGCCGACCACCTCGAAGCGGTCGGGATGGGCGCGCACCACCTCGAGGGCCTGCGTGCCGATGGAGCCGGTCGAGCCGAGCAGCACCACGCGGCGCCGGCTCATGACCGGTCCCCGTCGCCGAGCTGCCGCAGGTCCACCCGCTCGGCCGCGCCGACGGCGGCCGGCAGCCGCGTCCCGGCGCCGAGGGTGTAGCTGGCCAGCAGCTGCCCACAGGCGGCGTCCGCGTCGCGACCGCGGGTGTCACGCAGGGTGATCTCCACGCCGGCCCGACGGACGCGCTCGACGAAGTGCTTCGTGCGGCGGGCCGAGGGTTCCTTCCAACGCACACCCGGGGTCGGGTTCATCGGGATGACGTTGACGTGGGCACGCAGGCGGCGGGCGATGCGGGCCAGCTCGTCGGCCTGGCGGTCGTCGTCGTTGACCTCGCCGATCAGGCACCACTCGATGGACACACGCCGATTGGTGCGCTGTCGGTACTCGCGCACCACGGCCTCGAGCTCGGCCAGCGGGTGGCTGACGTTGATCGGCACCAGCTCGTCGCGCAGGTCGTCGGTAGCGGCGTGCAGGCTGACCGCGAGGGTGAGCGGCAGGCCGAGGTCGGCGAGCTTGCGGATGCCGGGGACGAGGCCGACGGTGGAGACGGTGATGCCCCGCGCGGACAGGTCGAAGCCGTCCGGGTCGTGCAGCCAACGGACCGTCGCCAGGGTCGCCGGCAGGTTCGCCAGCGGCTCGCCCATGCCCATGAACACGACGTTGGTGACGTGGTCGGGCGCACCCTCGGGCAGGTCCTGTTCGCCGATGCCACCGCTGCGCAGGGCGGCGTCGGCGACGACGACCTGACGCACGACCTCCCCCGCGGTCAGCTGGCGGCGGAAGCCGGCCTGGCCGGTGGCGCAGAACGGGCAGCCCATCGCGCAGCCGGCCTGGGTCGAGATGCACACCGTGGCGCGTCGCGGGTAGAGCATCAGGACGGTCTCGATCGCCTCGCCGTCCGGATAGCGCAGCAGCAGCTTGTGGGTGTGCCCGTCGTCGGCGACCGTGTGGGCCACCAGCTCCGGGCGTGCCGGCGCGAACCGTTCGGTCAGCCGTTCGCGCAGCGCGACGGGCAGGTCGGTCATCTCCGCCGGGTCGTCGACGCCGCGGACCAGCCAGGCGTGCAGCTGGTCGGTCCGGTACCGCGGCTGGCCGAGGTCTGCCAGCAACGCGGTCAGCTCGTCGCGGCTGAGCGCGTAGGGGTCGACCGCGGTGGCGGACTGGGACACGACGAGACCTCGGGCGATGGGGTGAGGACGGCGGGCGGCTGACCTGGAAGGGTACGACAGCCCGGCGGCCGGTGACGGTACGGGGCCGCGGCGAGCTACAGGCTCCCGAACGCCCAGCGCGACAACGCGCGGCCGGTGACGGTTCGTGCCGGACAACGCGAGAAGCCCCGCACGCCCGGCGTCGAGGAACCGGCCGCAGAAGAACTCAGACCAGCAGTTCGACGACGTAGTAGCCGACCGGCAGGGCGAGCAGGATGCCGTCGACCCGGTCGAGCACGCCGCCGTGTCCCGGGAGGACGTCGCCGAGGTCCTTGACGCCGAGGTCGCGCTTGAACATGGATTCGGCGAGGTCGCCGACGAAGGACGCGACGCCGCAGGCCGCGCCGAGCACGGCGGCGGTGGCGGGCGTGAACAGCTCTCCGAAGCGGGGCAGCAGCAGCGCCAGCAGCACGACGGCGGTCAGGACACCGCCGAGGAAGCCCTCCCAGGTCTTGTTCGGGCTGACCGACGGGGCGATCTTGTGCCGTCCGATCGCGACGCCGAACGCGTAGCCGCCGACGTCGGTGAAGATGGCGGCGGCCACCACCGCGAACACGACCAACGCCCCCTGCGAGGGGCGGTTCACCAGCAGGACGGCGAACGAGGCCAGGAATCCGACCCACAGCCCGAACAGGGCGGTGACGGAGAGGGTTCGGACCACGTCGAGGCGACGTGAGTCGCTGAGCTGGGAGAGGATCCCACCGAGCAGGAGCACGGCGACGCCCACGGCCTGGCCCGCGTGACCGGCCTGGTAGGCGCCGAAGAGCATCACCAGGGTGGCCACGATCGCGACGGCGACCTCGAGGTGCAGGTCGACGGTGCGCAGCACCCGGCCGGCCTCGAAGTAGGCGATCACGGTCAGTCCGGCGACGACCGCCGCGAACGCCATCGGGTGCCACAGCAGCGAGCCGACGAACAGTCCCGCGAGGACGACGCCCACGCCGATGGCGAGCGGCAGGTTGCGGCCGCCGACCATCCGGCGCCCGTCCGCGGGCGCCGGTGCCGGGGTGCCCTCGGGGGTCGGCTCGGTGGCGTCGGACACGACCTCAGACCTCGAGGAGGTCCTTCTCCTTCTGCTCGAGCAGCTTGTCGATCCGCGCGACGTGCTTGGCGGTCAACTCCTCGAGCTGCTTGGTGTAGCGGTCGTGCTCGTCCTTGCCGACCTCGCCGTCGTCCTCGAGCTTCTGCATCTGGTCGCGGGCGTTGCGGCGGACGTTGCGGACGGCGACCTTGCCGTCCTCGGCGGCCTGCTTGGCGAGGCGGATGAAGTCCTTGCGGCGCTCCTCGGTCAGCTCCGGGAAGACGCAGCGGATCGTGCCGCCGTCCGTGGACGGGTTGAGGCCGAGGTCCGACTCGCGGATGGCCTTCTCGATCTGGTTGACCGAGCCCTTGTCGAACGGGTTGACGAGCAGGATGCGCGGCTCGGGCACGGAGAAGTTGGCCAGCTGCTGCAGCGGCGTCGGCGCGCCGTAGTAGTCGACGGTGATGCGGTTGAGCAGCTGAGGGTTGGCGCGGCCGGTGCGGATGGCGCCGAAGTCCTGGCCGACCTTCTCCACGGCCTGGTCCATCCGGTGCTGGGCGTCCGCGACGACGTCGTCGAGACTCATGGGTGCTCCCTCGTTTTCGAACGGGCTGGTGCCCGTGACAAGCGTAGGTGTGGTGACGGTAACGGCCGGGGTGGCCGCCGCGCGTCAGTCGGCGAGGCTCTTCTCCGCGGTGACGAGCGTGCCGACGGGCTCGCCACGGACGACGCGGCGGATGTTGCCTTCGCGCAGCAGCTCGAAGACCACGATCGGCAGGCCGTTGTCCATGCAGAGCGAGATCGCGGTGGCGTCCATGACCTTCAGGCCCTGGTTGAGCACCGACAGGAAGTCGATCTCGTCGTAGCGGGTCGCCGACGGGTCGACCTTGGGGTCGCGGTCGTAGACGCCGTCGACCTGGGTGCCCTTCAGGATGGCGTCGGCGTCGATCTCCAGTGCCCGCTGGGCCGCCGTGGTGTCGGTGGTGAAGTACGGCGCGCCGAGCCCGGCGGCGAAGATCACCACGCGTCCCTTCTCCAGGTGCCGCATGGCGCGCCGGCGGATGTAGGGCTCGGCCAGCTCCTGCATGGCGATCGCGGTCTGCACCCGCGTCTCCACGCCGGCCTTCTCCAGGGCGTCCTGGAGTGCGAGGGCGTTGATGACGGTCGCCAGCATCCCCATGTGGTCGGCCGAGGAGCGGTCCATGCCCGTGGCGCCCGGCGAGTTGCCCCGGAAGATGTTGCCGCCGCCGACGACGACGCCGACCTCGGTGCCGTCCGAGGCCTGCAGTTCCGCGATCTCGCGGGCGACCTGCCGGACGATCGAGGGGTCGATGCCGCCCTTGACCTCCGGGTCGGAGAAGGCCTCCCCGGAGAGTTTCAGGAGCACGCGTCGGAAGGGGGTGCGGTTCGTCACGAATGGCTCCCGGTCGGCTGGGCGGGCCGGGAGCGCAGCCTAGCGAGCGCCGGGTGGCCGCCCCCATCGGCGCGCGATGTCGCCGGGCTCGCGTCGACACGCCGTCGGCCGACGCCCGGAACGCACGACGAGAACGCCCCCGGCGCGGGAGCCGGGGGCGTTCTGGAGCCTCGTCGGTCAGGCGCCGCGCAGCGTCAGGCGCCGACTTCGTAGCGGACGAAGCGGGCGACCTCGATCTTCTCGCCGAGGATGCCCTGCACGTCGACGATCTTCTGCTGGACGGTCTTGTCGGGGTCCAGGACGAACGGCTGGTTGAGCAGGACCCAGTCCTCGTAGACCTTGCGGACCTTGCCCTCGACGATCTTGTCGACGATGTTCTCCGGCTTGCCCTGGTCCAGGGCCTCCTTGCGGGCGAACTCCTTCTCCTTCTCCAGGAGCGCGGGGTCCACCTGGTCCTCGCGGACCACCAGCGGCTTGGTCGCCGCGATGTGCATCGCGAGGTCCTTGGCGAGCTTCTGGAACTGCTCGTTCTTCGCGACGAAGTCGGTCTCGCACGAGAGCTGGAGCAGGACGCCGACCTTGGGCGGCATGCCCGGCGTCGGGGTGTGCAGGTAGGCGTGCACGAAGCCCTCGGACGCGGTGCGCTCGGCGGCGCGGGCGTCCATCTTGGCGCCGGTGCGCTCACGCACCAGCTCGGCGGCCTTGTCGAAGTCGCCGTCGGCGTCGTCGAGGGCCTTCTTGCAGGCCATCATCGGCGCGTTGGTCAGCTCGCGCAGCTTCTTGACGTCAGCAGCGGTCACGGCCACGGGTGTTCCTCCTGGTGGTCCGTCGGTGGTCACGCCCGGCAGGGGCGGACCCGGGTGGGTGAGGTGGGGCGCGACGGGCCGGCGCGGCCGCCCGGTGGGGCGGCCGTCGCCGGCACGTCGTGGCGCTCAGGCCTGGCCGGACTCGTCGGCCGGCGCAGCCTCGGCGGGTGCCGCCTCCGCGGGCGCGGCCTCGGCCGGCGCGGCCTCGGCGGGCGCGGCCTCGGCGGGCGCGGCCTCGGCGGCGTCGCTGGCGCTGGCCTTGCTGGCCTGCTCCTGGGCCTGCTGGCGCTCGAGCTCGATCTCCCACTCGGCCTTGGGCTCGGAGACGTCGAGGCCACCGCCGGCGGATGCGGCCGCCTGCATGGCCTGGACGCGCAGCTCCTCGTCCGGCGAGCGGGACGCACGCAGCAGCAGCCCGTCGGCGCACGCGTCGGCGATGATGCGGGTCAGCAGCGCCGAGCTGCGGATCGCGTCGTCGTTGCCCGGGATCGGGTACTGGACGAGGTCGGGGTCGCAGTTGGTGTCGAGGATGCCGATCACCGGGATCTTGAGGCGGTTGGCCTCCTTGACCGCGATCTCCTCGATGACGGTGTCGACGACCCAGACGGCGTCGGGCAGCTTGCCCATCTCGCGGATGCCGCCGAGGGTGGTCTGCAGCTTCTCGTGCTCACGGTTGAGCTGCAGGACCTCCTTCTTGGGCAGCAGTTCGAAGGTGCCGGAGGCCTCCATGGCCTCGAGCTCCTTCAGGCGCGCGATACGGCCCTTGATGGTCTGGAAGTTGGTGAGCATGCCGCCCATCCAACGTTCCGTGACGTAGGGCATGCCGACGCGGTTGGCCTGCCACTCGATGGTTTCCTGGGCCTGCTTCTTGGTGCCCACGAACATCACGGTGCCACCCTTGGCGACGAGGTCGCGCGTGAAGGTGTAGGCACGCTCGATGTACCCGACGGTCTGGCGCAGGTCGATGACGTAGATGCCGTTGCGCTCGCCGTAGATGAAGCGACGCATCTTGGGGTTCCAGCGCCGGGTCTGGTGTCCGAAGTGGACACCAGCCTCGAGCAGCTGGCGCATGGTGACGACGGCCACGAATGATTCCTCTCTGGGTTCGGTTCGGCCTCCGCTCGCGTCCTCCGGGGCCGACGTCGCGCGTGGGCGCGACCGGCGACGAGGGTCCGACCCACCCCAGGACGTACCTGGAGCACCGGGGCCGCCCGTCAGCGAGCGTGTGTGATGTGGGAACAACAGACGTGCGGATCCACCGCGAGGAGGACCCGCACGGACGGGAGGGTACCCGCTGTCCGGCCGGGTCGTCTACCGGGCCGGGACCGTCGGCGGCGTGCGGCGCAGCCGAAGCGCCTGCCTCGGCAGGTTGGCGAGGTCGTGGAGGTCGGTCAGCAGCGCCGCCTCGTCGAGGGTCTTGCCACCGATGGTCCACAGCTCGTGGGCGAGCCGGCCGGGACTGTCCGGGACGTCCTCGCCGGCGAGGAAGCCGTACACGACCTGGCGCATCGCTTCGGTGTGCAGGACGGCGTCGTGCCCGCCCGGCAGCAGACGGTGATCGGCCACGACGTCGTCGGACGCCGCCGACGCCGGCAGCTGCGCGCGGTCGGGGGTGACGACGTAGTCACGCGTGCCCCCCACGGTCAACAGCCTGGTCCCGGCCGCCAGCGGGCCGGCGGTTGCGGCGTCGACCGTCTGCTGCCACCGCGCCGCCAGTTGCTCCAGTTGCGGTGAACGGGTGGCGAGTTCGTCCACGGAGCGGTCGAACATCCCCGCCCACGTGTCGCCGTCACGGTCGATCACCGCGGCGGCCCCGGCCACGCCGTAGCCGGCCAGATGGTGGTCACGCGCGGAGGCGCCCAGGTTCGCGAGCGCCGAGCCGCGATGCGGCGAGGCGATGGTGACGACGTTGCCGATGCCGGGCAGTGACGGGTCGTAGGCGTCGTGGTAGTGGGTGAGGTAGTGCAGGATCACGACGCCGCCCTGCGAGTGCCCCACCAGGTCCACGGGCCGGAAGGGCTGGCGGCGCTGCTGCTCGCGCAACTGCTCGGCCAGGCGGCGGGCGGCGGCGTCGATGCCCTCCCACGTGTCGGCCGGGCCGTACGTGCGTGGGTTGCCGTCGGGGTCGAGGCCGGCGTACGAGAACCGGCTGGCGCTGTCGGGCGGGTAGCCGAGGTGCTCGGGATCGAGCAGGCGGCTGTTCCCGGCGGAGTTCAGGCCGCCCACGAGGACGAGGTGGTGCATGTTCGGTGGCAGCGCCCATCCCGGCCGGTCCGCCACCGGACTGCCGTGCACGCCGATGCCGCCCAGCCGGGCACCGGCCCAGGGTTCGTACGGGTCGACGGCGAGATCGGTCGGCGCCCAGCCGCCGGCACCGACCAGCGAGGGGACCCGGTCGGGCCCGAGCAGGGTGAGCGGGTCGATGTAGACACCGTCACGCCGGGCGCCCCAGTGCAGGCCCCGATCGGTGCCGCCGTCGCCGTGCCCGCCGGCGGCCACGGCCCCCAGCACCTGGCCCGCCGCCACCCGCTCCCCCGCCGTGACCGCCAGCTCGCGCAGCGGCCCGTACGAAGTCGTCAGACCACCCGCGTGGTCGAGGCTGACCCACACGACGCCTGCGACCGGTCCGGCATGGGCCACGACGCCGGCCGCGGATGCCCGGACCGGGGTGCCCGGTGCCGCGCGCAGGTCGACGCCGCGATGGCCGGGCCCGAAGGCGTGGCCGGGCGGCTCGAACCCGCGCAGTACCTCGAGGTCCACGGGCGGACGGTGCGGGGCGGCCACGCCCTCGGCCGCGGCCACGCCGAGGAGCAGGACCAGGACGAGCGCCACGACCGGGCCGGCCGCTGCGGGCGCGCCAACGACGCGAGCGGACATGCGCGTGGTTCCGCTTCCCGCCCCCACGGGTCAACGACGCCCGGCACCGTAGCGTCGCGGCGGCTCACGTCGGCCGTGGCGTGGCTGCCGCCTGTGGAACGGGGCGCGGCCGGATCAGCCGTGCGTGCGCTCGAGCAGCTTCGTCCGCAGCGACAGCACGGCCTTCGTGTGGATCTGGCAGATGCGTGACTCCGTGACGCCGAGCACGTCGCCGACCTGCGCGAGCGTCATGCCCTCGAAGTAGTACAGGCCGAGCACGGTCTGCTCGCGTTCGCTCAGCCGGGTGATGGCCTGCCGAAGCAGCTGCTTGGTCTCCGCGTCCTCGTAGGACGCCTCGGGCTGCGGGGTCGACAGGTCCTGCAGCGTGTCGACGAGAGAGATGCGGTCGCCTTCGCCCACGTCGAGGACCTCGTCGAGGGCCGCGACCGACGTCAACGAGACCTTCTGCAGCGTCTCCTGGAGCTCCTGGACCGTGATCGCCAGCTCGGCGGCTAGTTCCTCCTCCGTGGGGCTGCGGTGCAGCTGCGACTCGAGCTTGTGCATGGCGGTCTCGAGGCGCCGGGCCTTCGAGCGGACCGACCGCGGGACCCAGTCGACCGAGCGCAGCTCGTCGATGATCGCCCCGCGGATCCGCGTGATGGCGTACGTCTCGAACTTGAAGCCCTTGTCGACGTCGTACTTCTCGATGGCGTCGAGCAGACCGAAGATCCCGTACGACACGAGGTCGGCGTGATCCACGCTGGCCGGCATGCCGACCGCGACCCGGCCGGCGACGTACTTCACCAGCGGCGAGTAGTGCAGGATCAGCCGTTCGCGTACCGCCGCCGACCGCGTGTCGCGGTAGCGCTCCCACAGCAGCGCGACGTCACGGTCCGCCCCACGCTCCGTCCCCATCGTGCGGGCCCTCCCCGGCTGGCCGCCCATGCTAGTCGTCTCGGGCCCCCGTGCGGGCGCCACGAGCACGCGGGTGCGCGAGCGCGTGGACCTCTCGGAGGCGGCCCCGGGACAGGTGCGTGTAGCGCTGGGTCGTCGCGAGCGAGGCGTGCCCGAGCAGTTCCTGCACGACCCGCACGTCCGCGCCGCTCTCCAGCAGATGGGTCGCGAACGAGTGACGCAGCGTGTGCGGCGTGACGTGCCCCACCCCCGCCGCCACCCCGGCGTGCTGCACCACCGTCCGTGCATCGCGGGTGCCCAGCCGCCCACCGCGGGTGTTCACGAACAGGGCGTCCTGCGCCGCGGCGCCGTCCAGCAGCGCCGCCCGCGCGCCTTCGAGGTACGCCTGCACCGCGTCGACGGCCGGTTCGCCGAGCGGCGCGATCCGCTCCTTGGCGCCCTTGCCGAGCAGACGGACCTGCCCCTGCGCGAGGTCGACGTGGCCGACGTCCAGCCCACACACCTCCCCCACGCGCGCGCCACTGGCGTAGAGCAGTTCGAGCAGGGCGCGGTCGCGACGGCCCACCGGCGTGTCGGGATCCGGGCCCGCGAGCAGTCGCTCGACCTCGTCGACACGCAGCACGCGTGGCAGGTGCCGGCCCTGCTTCGGTGAGGCGAGCAGCGCGGCCGGATCACGCGCCACGACGCCGCGCCGCTTCAGGAAGGCGAACAGGCTGCGGACCACGCTGGAGCGTCGTGCGATGGTGGAGCGCGCGTAGCCGCGCTCGGACAGCGTGGCGAGGTAGCGCCGCAGCGTCAGCAGTTCGACCTCGCCAGGGTGGTCGATCCCCCAGGCGGTGCAGGTGCGCGCGAGGTCCGTCGCGTCGCGGCGGTAGGCGGACACGGTGTGCTCGCCGCGGCCCCGTTCCAGTTCCAGGTGCTCGACGAGGTGTTCGACCGCGGCGGACCAGGCCGGCGAGAGGGCGCCGGCCTCGTCACCGGCGTCATCGGAGACGGGTGCCGGCTCGCGGCTGCTGCGACGGGTGGCCATCGCGCGAAGCGTGGTGACGGGGCCACGTACTGTCAAGCACCTGGGTGCGGTGTGACGGTCATCCGACCAAGCCGGTGTCAGCTCGAGGCGGCGAACGCCCGTTCGAGGAAGCTCGCCATCTGGGCGCGGGTGACGGCTTGGGTCGGCTGGTAGGTGCCACTCGTGTTGCCGAACACGATCCCGGCCTCGTGCAGCGCCACGATCGCGGGGGTGTGGACGTCGGCCGGGTCGAGGTCGGAGAACGGCAGCGTGGTGGACGTGGGCGTCAGGCCGCGGGCGGCGGCGATGAACGACGCCATCTGGGCCCGGTTGACGGACTGTTCGGGGCGGAACCGTCCGTCCGTGCTGCCGCGGGCGATCCCGGCCGCGTGGACCTGGGCGATGGCCGTGGCGTGCTCGTGGTCCGCGGGCACGTCGAGGAACGGGGTCGCGTTCGTGGGCGGCAGTTCCAGGGCGCGGGCGAGGAACGAGGCGGTCTGGGCCCGCGTCACGGAGGCGTTCGGGCAGAAGCGTTGCGTCCGGCACCCCTTGGTGATGCCGGTGTCGGCGAGCCACAGGATCGCCTGGTAGTGGGTGTCGGTCGGAGCCACGTCGAGGAACCGGCGACGCGTGGCCGGCAGGTCTCCGCGCCGCTGGGCGTCGAGCAGGCTGCGGTAGGGGTTCATACGGTGGGTGCCGTAGGGGTCGACGACCCGGCCGTCCTCGATCTCGAAGTGCAGGTGGGGCCAGCTCGGCGAGGCGTTGCCCGAATGGCCGAGGTAGCCGATGTGCTGGCCACGCTCCACCCGCTGACGCACCGCCAGGCCGGGCGCATAGGCCTCCGCGGGTGGGCCGTCTTGCCGGCCGAGGTGGATGTAGTTGTAGCGGCGGCCGTCGTCGCCGGCGATCGTGATCATGTAGCCGGCGGTCGCATGGGGTGCGGCGCCGTTCAGGCCGGTCAGGAACGTGACGGTTCCGCCGACGGCGGCGTGCACGGGCAGGCCGTAGGCCTTGGCGCCGCCGAGGTCGGTGGCCTTGTGCACCCGGGTGCCGCCGCCACGCGGGGCGTGGTAGTCGTCCGTGAACGTCACCGGCCCGTCGACGGGGAAGGTGAGGTCCACCACCGCGTCGTAGGCCGGCGTCTGCGCGTGCGCGGCCGGCGCGAGGACGGTGAGACCGACCAGGGCGGCCAGGACGCCGAGCAGCAGGCGGGATCGACGCGGCATGCGGCTTCCTTGTCCAGGGCACGTCGCCGCGGCGTTCGAGGGCGCGGGCGACCACCTCTCCCATCGGTCGGTGCCCGCATGACCTCTAGCGGTGATGCGCGGGGTGCCCATCCTGACCGGCGCCGGACACGGAAGCGAGCACCCGCCGCCGCTCCGGGTGCGCGCATCGCCCCGCGGCGGCCGTGGGTCAGCGGGGTGGGCGGCGCAGGCGGACGCCTTCGGCGGACTCCGCCACGACACCGGCGACGCGAGCGCGGGTGAGCGCGGCGAGCAGGCGTCCCGGCGGCAGATCCGCGAGCCGAGCCAGGTCGTCGGTGCGGACCGGCCGCGGCCAGGACTCGGCCAGCACCCGGTGGGCGTCGGCGGGCAGCGGCGAGACGGCTTCCGGCGCCGCGTCCGTATCGGCGTCGGCCGGCGTCGCCGCGGGCGCGCCGCCGAGTGCGCGCAGCACGTCCGCCGGGCTGGTGCACGGCGCGGCACCTTCGGCCAGCAGCTGGTGCGGCGCCGTCGAGCCCGGTGCGCGCACGTCCCCCGGTACCGCCAGCACGGTCCGGCCGCGGTCGGCCGCGGCGCTGGCGGTCAGCAGCGCGCCGGAGCCCTCGCGTCCCTCGACGACGACCACGACGTCGGCCAGGCCGGCCACGATGCGGTTGCGCGCCCGCACCGTGCCCGGGTGCACGGGCTGGAACGGCAGCAGTTCGCTGACGAGCGTGCCGCCGTGCGCGACGACCCGGTCGAACAGGCCATCCTCGCGGGCGTGGTCGCGGGGGTAGCCGACGGCGTGACCGCAGCCGAGCACGACGGTGGTACCGCCCGGCTCCTCGAGCGACGCCTCGTGCGCGGCGGCGTCGACGCCATGGGCGCCGCCCGACACCACGCGCGCGCCGGCGCGGGCGACCGACTCCGCCAGCCAGGCCGCGACACCCTGCCCATAGCCGGTGGCGCGCCGCGCACCGACCACGCCCACGGCCGGCTGGTCCACCGGTGGGGTGCCTCGCCAGGCGAGCAGGGTCGGGGCGTCCAGGTGCGGCCAACCCGCGGCGAGCCGCGGTGGGTAGCCCGGGTCGCCGACCAGCGCCACCCGGACGCCGAGCCGCCGCCAGGTCGCCGCGATCTCCGCGGCCGGCGCCAGCAGGTCGGCCCGCGGCTGGCCGGCCGCGGCCGCCAGGGCCGCCGGGGCGTCGCCGTCGGTCAGCGAGATCCCGTCTTCGCGGCAGCGGCGCCGCAGGCCGTCGGTGGTGTGTCGCGGCCGGACGGTCCACGCCAGGACGGCGAGCAGGTGGCGGGGGTCGGTGCCGTCGGCGGCCACACCGGCCACGGTGCGGGCCGCGTCCCCGTGGGCAGCCATCAGACGGCCACCGGATCGGCCAGCCGGTAGGCGACGGCCTCCTCGACGTGGTCGACGTCGACCGTGTCGGCACCGTCGACGTCGGCGATGGTGCGCGCGACCCGCAGCGAGCGGTCGAAGCTGCGCGCGGACAGCCCGAGCTCCTCGATCGTGCGGGCGAGCGTGCGCAGCGCCGCCGGCCGGCAGCTCGAGCGCAGTGCGGCGACCGGCGCGTCGCGGTTGACGATCGCTTCGCCCCACCGCTCGGCCGCCACCTGCCGGGCGGCGACCACGCGGGCGGCGACCGTGGCGGTGTCCTCGCCGTCCGCCGGTCCCGAGAGCTGCTCGCGCTCGACCGGGCGGACCTCGACCTGCAGGTCGAGCCGGTCGAGGAGCGGGCCCGACAGGCGTGCCCGGTAGCGCTCGATGCGGTCGGGCCGGCACGTGCAGGCCCGCACGGGGCTGCCCAGGTGCCCGCACGGGCACGGGTTGGTGGCGGCGACCAGCAGCACGGCGGCCGGGTAGCGCACGGCGGCCCGCGCCCGCGTGATGACGACCTCACCGCGCTCGAGCGGCTGACGCAGCGCGTCGAGCACCCAGCGCGGCGTCTCCAGCAGCTCGTCGAGGAGCAGCAGGCCGTGGTGGGCGAGCGAGAGCTCGCCGGGTCGCGGGATGCCGCTGCCGCCGCCGATGAGGCCGGCGGCCGACACCGAGTGGTGCGGTTCGCGCAGCGGCGGTTCCAGTGACAACGGCGCGTCGGCCGCCCGCTCCCCCGCCAGCGAGGCGATCGCCGCGACCTCGAGCGCCGCCGGCACCGCCAATGGCGGCAGCAGGCGATGCAGCCGGCGCGCGAGCATGGTCTTGCCGCACCCCGGCGGGCCGGCCAGCAGCAGGTGGTGGCCACCGGCGGCGGCCAACTCGATCGCACGTCTGGCCACGGCCTGCCCGCGCACGTCGACGAGGTCGGGTCCGTCGCCGGGCGGGGCAGCCGGCGCCGGCTGAGCGTCCCGCAGCGGCTGCTCGCCGGCCAGCACGGCCCGCAGTTCGGCGAGGTCGGCGACCGGCGCCACGCGCAACCCGTCGACCAGGGCTGCCTCGGGCGCCGCCGTCTCACCGACCAGCAGCAGCGAGGCTCCCGCAGCGCGTGCTCCCTCGGCGGCCGGCAGCACGCCCGGGACCGCCCGGACGCTGCCGTCGAGGCCGAGCTCACCGAACAGCCACACGCCGGCCAGCGCCTCCGCCGGCACCTGCCGGGTGGCGACCAGCACCGCTGCGGCGATGGGCAGGTCGAAGCCGCTGCCGAACTTCGGCAGGTCGGCCGGGGCGAGGTTGACGACGATGCGTTCCTGCGGCCAGCGCAGGCGGCTGCGCGCGAACGCGGTGCGGACCCGGTCGCCGGCCTCCCGCACCGCGGTGTCGGGCAGGCCGACGAGGCGGAAGCCCGGGATGCCGGGCGCGAGCGCGCACTCCACCCGGACGGTCCGGGCCTGCAACCCGACCAGGGCGAGCCCGTGCGCGACGGCGAGGACACCGTGGGGGCCGCTCACAGCGCGTCCTGCACGTGGTGGAGCACCGGTGCGCGGCCGAGGTCGATCGCGACGAGGTCCAGACGGGCGTGTGGCAGCCCGAGCCCGGCCCGTCCGAGGAACGCGCCGGCGAGCGCGCGGAGCTTCGCCCGCTTGGTCGGCGAGACGGCCTGCAGCGCCACCGAACCGGTGCGCGTCACGACGCGTCTTCACCTCACAGATGACGACCGTGCCGGTGCGGTGGTCGACCGCGACGAGGTCGAGCTCACCACGCAGCTCGCCCTCGGCCAGGCGCCAGTTGCGCGCGATCACCTCGAGATCGTCGTCGGCGCGCAGGTGGTGGGCGGCCAGGTCCTCGCCCAGCCGACCCAGCGCCCGGGTCCCGCCCGACAGGGCGGTGCGCGGCAGGGGTCGTGTGCAGTGCCCGTTGCTGTCCATGCCCCGGACGCTACGGGCGCGGGCGCCTCACCCCGCCGACGAGTTCGTCCGGCCCTGGGGACAACCGCTGCGCACGGCCCGGTATGCGGGTACGGACGCGGACCCGGCGGCGGGGGCCGGGATCAGAAGATGCCGAAGGCCCAGAGCAGGGCCGCGCCGACGAGGACACCGGCGGCGACGAGCAGCCAGACGTCGTTGCGCTTGTCGTCGCGGTAGCGGCGGGTGGCGTTGAACCCCATGGTCAGCGGCTCCCGGTCACTCGAAGGCGGGCACGTCGTGGTCGTCGTGGACGAGTTCCTCGACGTTGACGTCGCGGAAGGTGAGCACGCGCACCTGCTTGATGAACCGCGCCGGCCGGTACATGTCCCACACCCAGGCGTCGCTCAGCCGCAGCTCGAACCACAGGTCCTTGCCCTCGTGCGGCACGACCTCGACCTCGTTGCACAGATAGAACCGGCGCTCGGTCTCCACGACGTAGCGGAACATGCGGACGACGTCGCGGTACTCGCGGTAGAGCGACAGCTCGAGGTCGGTCTCGTACGCGTCGAGGTCGTCGGGGTTCATCGTGGACTCCCTGGGTGGGGACACACCGGGGCCGAGGGCCCGGTCCAATCGCGAAGCGTACCGGCCGTGCACCGCCCGACCCGGGGTGCCCGCGGCGCGCGCCGTGGACGGGCCCGCTGCGGCCCCGACGGGCGGGTCCGATACGGTCCGGCCGTGTCCACGACCACCGCCCCCGCCGACCTGCCGCCTGCGCCGGCACCCACACGGCGCAAGCGACGGATCCCCGTCCCGGGCGTCCGCCACGAACGCCCGCACTGGGACGCCGGTGCGGTGGTGGCCGGGGTCGACGAGGTGGGCTGCGGCGCCTGGGCCGGGCCGGTGACCTACGCCGCGGTCGTGCTCCCCCGGGACCGGCGCATCTACAAGCTGCGCGACTCCAAGGTGTTGGCGCCGGGCGAGCGCGAGCGGCTGGCCACGCGGGTCGAGCAGGTCGCGCTGGGCATCGGCGTCGGCCACGCCGGCAACGACGAGATCGACCGGCTCGGACTCAGCGAAGCCCGCCGCCGGGCCGCCCGCCGGGCCGTCCAGGCGCTGCCGCTGCGCCCGGACGTGCTCCTGCTCGACGGCAACTGGGACTTCCTCGCCGGCTACGGCACCCGCAACGAGCGGCTCGTCCGCGGTGACGGCCGCTCGGTGTCGATCGCGGCGGCCTCGATCGTCGCGAAGGTCCGTCGCGACGCGTTGATGGCGGAACTGTCCCCCGGCTATCCCGCCTACGGCTTCGCCTCCAACAAGGGCTACCCGGCCCCGGACCACGTCGCCGCGCTGGAGGCGCACGGCCCGTGCCCGCTGCACAGGCACAGCTGGGCACCCATCGCCGGACGCGCCCAGCTGCGGCTGTTCGACGCCTGACGGCGTCAGTGTGCCGCAGCCCCGCAGCCCCGCGGACGGCGTCCGCGCCCAGGCGACCCCGCAGGGCGCAGGCCGGTGGCCCGGTCGCGCCTACGCGCGACGGTCGCGGCCGACCGCCCCCGCCTGACAGCGAGGCGCGACGGTTGCCGACCCGCGCGACGGTTGCCGCCCGGGAGGGCGAGTCACTCGGTGCCGGATGCGACGTCGGGGACGTCGTGCTCGACCCCCGTGAGCCGGTCGGCGTGGGACATCGGCCAGATGATGACCATGGCGCGCCCGACGACGTGGTCCTCGGGGACCATCCCGAGCGAGCGGCGTGAATCGGAGGAGTTCGGGCGGTTGTCGCCGAGGAAGAACAGGTGCCCCTCGGGGACGGTGACCGGCCCGTAGTCGGACAGGTCCGGGTACACGACGTAGGGCTCGTCGAGCGCCTCGCCGTTGACGAAGACCTGGCCGTCCTCGATCACCACCTCGTCGCCGGGCAGGCCGATGACGCGCTTGACGAAGTCGCGGGCGTTGGCCGGGACGACGCCGAGGAACTGCCCGACACCACGCACGATGCGCGCCGGCGTCCCGGTGTCCAGGGTGGGGTCGTCGAAGGCCTCGCCCTCGAAGACGACCACCTCGCCCCGGCGCGGCTCGCGAGCGAGGTAGGTGAGCTTCTCCACCACCATGCGGTCATCGATCTGCAGGGTCGGCGCCATCGAGGTCGACGGGATGTAGAACACCTGCAGCACGAAGGTGCGCAGCAGGAAGGCGAGGACGAAGGCGATCAGCAGCAGGACGGGCAGTTCCCGGAAGAACGACCCGGCACCACCGCCCTTGCCGTCCTCCGTGTCGTCACTGCGGCGACGGCGCGGGACCTCCGACGCGAACGGCGGGTTGTCCGCGTCGTCGCCCGGAGGTGGGCCGTCGCTGCGCCGGGGCCGGCGCTGGTCCGAGGGTGCGGCGGCGGCCGCGTCGGCCTCGCCGGCCGGTGTCGTCGGCGTCGGCGTCGGCGACGACGGGTCGGCGTGGAGGCGCTCGGCCTCGGCGTGCTCCGCCGGCCCCCTCGGTTGGGCTGCCGGGCCGGACGGCTCCGAGGCCGGTGCGGGCGGCTGCGACGCTGGCGACGCGGGTCCGGACGGTGACGAGGCCGGCCCGGCCGGTGGCGACGGGGGCTCCGCGGCCGGCTCCTCGGGCCCGGTCACGTCGGCCGTGGGCGGGGCTCCCGGGTGGGTACCGGCCGTCGGTGGCACGGCCGCGTCGGCGGGCGTGTGGCCGGCCGCGGGGTACGTCGACTCGCGCCCGTGACCGCCGAAGAGCAGGTCCGAGGGGTCGTTCGAGGCGCCGTCGACGGCGCGATGATCGCGATCAGCCATGAAGCACGAAGCCTACCGTCGCGGGCCGCGGCGGCCGCGAGGCCGCCGCCGGGCGTGCGGGGGGACGGACATGCGACGAGGGTGCCGCGGCCGGCGGCACCCTCGTTCGCGAACACGCGGGGTCGCGTTCAGACGGCCTCGCGACGCTCCTTGATGCGGGCCTTCTTGCCGACCCGGTCGCGCAGGTAGTACAGCTTGGCGCGACGGACCTTGCCCCGGCGGGTGACCTCGATCTTCTCGATCACCGGGCTGTGGACCGGGAAGGTGCGCTCCACGCCGACGCCGAAGGAGATCTTGCGGACCGTGAAGGTCTCGCGCAGGCCACCGTTCTTGCGGGCGAGCACGACGCCCTCGAAGACCTGGATGCGGGAGCGGGTGCCCTCGACGACGCGGACGTGGACCTTGACGTTGTCCCCGGGCGCGAAGTCGGGCACATCGTCGCGCAGACGCGACTTCTCGACGACGTCGACCTTGTTCATGGCAGTTTCCCGTCGGTGTGGTGGGTGGCGCGACACGGCTGGCGAGTGCGTCACCGGTCCGAGGCGTGGCGTGTGACGCCGTACGGCCGGTGGGTGGGTGGCTTCCGAGGCGACGTGCCGGGACGGAAGCGTGTGCGAGCGCGGGCGGACCAGCCAGCGTGCGCTGCGGCGAGCGAGGATACGGCCCTCGCCCGTGATCGGTCAACCCGCCGGCGGCCGCCCGCCCGGATCGCCGGCCGGCTCGGCGCGGCCGTCCTCGAGCAGGTCTGGCCGGCGTTCCCGCGTCAGCGCGAGCGCCTGCTCGTGGCGCCAGCGCTCCACGGCGCCGTGGTCGCCGGAGGTCAGCACGGGCGGGACCCCGTGCCCGCGCAGCACGGGCGGGCGGGTGTAGTGCGGATACTCCAGCAGCCCCGAGGAGAACGACTCGTCCTCCGGTGAGGCGGCGTTGCCCATCACGCCGGGGACCAGGCGGGTGACGGCCTCGATGACGACGGCCGCGGCGACCTCGCCACCGAACAGCACGTAGTCGCCGATGGACACCTCGTCGGTGGCGACGAGGTCGTGGACACGCTCGTCGATGCCTTCGTAGCGACCACAGCACAGCACCAGGCGTGGCTCGCCCGCCAGGTCACGTGCGTAGGCCTGGGTGAGCGGCCGCCCGCGCGGCGTCAGCAGCAGGGTTCGCGGCCGCGCACCGCCGGCCACGTGCGTCGCACCGGCGGGCGCGTCCGTGCCCCCGGCGGTGGCCTCGGGAGGCAAGTCGTTCCAGACCGACTCGGCCGCGTTCACCCACACGTCCGGGCGCATGACCATCCCGGCGCCGCCGCCGTAGGGCGCGTCGTCGACCGTGCGGTGCCGGTCGGTGGTGAACGACCGCAGGTCGTGGACGCGCAGGTCCAGGGTCCCGGCCGCGTGGGCCTTGCCGAGCAGCGAGGTGGTCAGCGGGCCCTGGAACCAGTCCGGGAAGATCGTCAGGACGTCGATGCGCATCGCGGGTGCGCTCATCCGTCCGCATCCGGCGCCGCGACGTCGGGTTCGCCGTCGACGAGGCCCGCCGGCGGGTCGACCAGTCGCAGCCGCTCCCCACCGTCGGGCGCGTCCTCCACCTCGACGTAGTCGTCGACGGCCGGCAGCAACCACGTGCTGCCGTCGGTGCGAGCGACCTCGAGCAGGTCGTAGCCGGCCGCCTCGGGCAGCTCGACGAGGGAGCGCACGACGCCGAGCGCCGCGCCGTCCTCCCCCACCACGGCCATGCCGACCAGTTCGTGGGCGTAGTAGGTGTCCTCGTCCGAGACGTCGGCGGCCGGTGCCTCCAGCGACGCACCACGCAGCAGTTCGGCCGCGGTGCGGTCGGGCACGCCGTCGAGACGCACGAGCAGCCGCCCCTGGTGGGGGCGGCTGCCGGCGATGGTCCGCCGCGTGCCGGCGAGGAACACCGTGGCGCCGGCGTCGAACCGGCCGGGGACGTTGGAGAGCACCTCGACGACCACCTCGCCACGGATGCCGTGTGCCTTCACGACACGGCCCACGACGACCAGGTCACTCATCCGCCGGGTCCCCTGTCTCGCTCGCTGGCGCTCGCTCGTTGCCCCCCGGCTGGGACCGCCGGGTCCCCTGTCTCGCTCGCTGGCGCTCGCTCGTTGCGGGCGCGCGCCGTGACGCGGACGCCTAGTCGACGATCTCGACGGTGACGTTCTCGTCGTCGAGGGAGCCGGCGGCCTTCACCAGGCTGCGCAGCGCCTTGGCGGTGCGACCGCGCTTGCCGATGACCTTGCCGAGGTCGTCCTCGTGGACGTGGAGCTCGAGGACGACCTCACGGTCGTCCTCGTCCACCTCGATGCGGACGTCGTCGGGGTAGTCGACGAGCTGCTTGGCGACGAACTCGAGGACGCGTTCGGCCCTCACTCGCCGCCCTCCGTGGCCTCCTCGGGCTCCGCGCTCGCGGCGGCCTCGGCGGCCTCCGCGGCCTTGGCCCGAGCCTTCTTCGACAGCTTCGGCTGCTCGTTCTGTGCCGAGCGGTCGCGCTTCGGCGCGTCGCCGGGCTTGAACTCCTCCCAGGCACCGGAGATGCGCAGCAGGTTCTGCACGGCCTCGGTGGGCTGGGCGCCGTTGCGCAGCCAGTACACGGCGCGCTCGTTGTCGATCTCGATGCCCGACGGGTTCTCCAGCGGGCGGTACTGGCCGATGATCTCGATGAAGCGGCCGTCGCGGGGCGAGCGGGAGTCGGCGGCGACGACGCGGTAGAACGGCCGCTTGGTGGTGCCTTCGCGGCGCAGGCGGAGCTTGACAGCCATGGATGCTTCCTGTGGACGTGACCGGCACGCGGGACGTGCCGGTGTTGGCGGGACGATCCGGACCCTCGCGGACCGACGCGTCGACATCGTGCGCACGGGCGGCGGGGCGGAGATCGCCAGGGAGGTCGGGCGCGACAGGAGCGGGGCTCGAGCCGCGCGCACGGAAGGAAGGCTACCCGACCGCCGGTCCCGTGCGCGAGCGCACCGCTAGCCTCCCGGACCGACGCAGCGCGACCGGCGCGCCGCACGCCGGGTCGGGATGTCGGTGGCCATAGGGATACTGGGACTGCTCGTGCTCGTCCTCGCCGGCCTGGTCATGGTCGGCCTGCTCGTCGGCGGTGTCGTACTGAACCGCCGTCACCGCCGCCAGGACGCGGCCAGCTCGACGGACCGCGGGAACGGGCCTTAGGCCGACCGGCGGACGCCGGACTCAGCGGCGCTTGCCCTTCTTCGGCGCAGGCTGCAGGCCGGCGAAGCCACCGAGCCCGCCGCCGGCGCCGCCGCCTCCCAGACCCGGCATGCCGCCCGGCAGGCCCCCGCCGGACTGCAGTTGCCGCAGCGCGGCGGCCTGGGCCTTCGCGCCCTTCACACCCTTGGGCTTCATGCCCTGCATGCCGGCCATCTTCGAGGCCGACTTCATGATCTTCTGCACCTCGGCGAACTGCTTGACGAGGCGGTTGACCTCCTGCACGGAGGTGCCCGAGCCGGCAGCGATGCGCTTGCGACGGCGGCCGTTGAGGATCTTGGGCTCGCGCCGTTCCTTGGGCGTCATCGACCGGATGATCGCCTCGACGCGGGCGACCTGGCGGTCGTCGACGTCCACGTCCTTCAGCTGCTTGCCCATCCCCGGCAGCATGCCCAGCAGGCCCTGCAGCGGGCCCATGCGCTTGAGCATCTGCATCTGCTCGAGGAAGTCCTCCAGGGTGAAGTCGCCCGACATCAGGGCGGCTTCGGCCTTCTGGGCCTCCTGCTCGGAGTAGGTCGCCTCGGCCTTCTCGATGAGCGTCATCACGTCGCCCATGCCCAGGATGCGCGACGCCATGCGGTCGGGGTGGAAGGCCTCGAAGTCCTCCATCTTCTCGCCGATGGAGGCGAACTTGATCGGCTTGCCGGTGACCTCACGGACCGACAGCGCGGCACCGCCGCGTGCGTCACCGTCGAGCTTGGACAGGATCACCCCGTCGAAGCCGACCCCGTCGAGGAACGCCTTGGCGACGTTGACGGCCTCCTGGCCGATCATGGCGTCGATGACGAACAGGGTCTCGTCCGGCTGCACGGCGTCGCGGATCGCGGCGGCCTGGGCCATCAGCTCCTGGTCGACGTGGAGACGGCCGGCGGTGTCGACGATGACGACGTCGCAGCCGGTCTCGCGCGCCTTGTCGATCGACTCCTTGGCGACCGGCACCGGGTCCCCGGAGGTGACGGGTGCGTAGACGTGGACGCCCACCCGATCCGCGTTGATCTTCAGCTGCTGGACGGCAGCGGGCCGCTGCAGGTCGCAGGCGACCAGCATCGGGTGGCGGCCCTTGGACTTCAGCAGCTTGGCGAGCTTGCCGGCCGCGGTCGTCTTGCCGGAACCCTGCAGGCCCGCGAGCATGATCACGGCCGGCTTGCCGGCGAGCTCGAGCCCGACCGACTGCCCGCCGAGGGCGCGCTCGAGCTCCTCGCTGACGGCCTTGACGACCTGCTGTGCCGGGTTGAGGGCCTTGGAGACCTCCTCGCCGACCAGCCGCTCGCGCAGCCGTTCGACGATGCCCTTGACCACCTTGAAGTTGACGTCCGCCTCGAGCAGGGCGAGCCGGATCTCCTTCAGCGTGGCGTCGACGGTCGCCGCGTCGAGCCGCCCGCGGCCGCGGACGCGGTCGAGCGCGGACTCGAGCTTGCTGGACAGGGCGTCGAACACGGGCGGGCCTCGTGGTGTTCCGTGGGTGGTGTGGGCCCGCGAGGGTAGCGGCCGGCGCCGACCGGCCCGCCGGTACCGGGCACGAACGCCCGCCCCGTGCCGACGGCGCCGGTCGGTCAGCCGGCGTCCTCGTCCGACTGCCAGAGGGCGACGACGTTGCCCTCGGGGTCGCGCAGGTAGGCGGTCCAGCCCATGCCGGGAACGGGCAGCTTCTCCTGCACCTGCTCGGCGCCGTGCCCGACGGCATCGCCCACGGTGGCGTCCAGGTCCTCCACGCCGATCACGACGATCGGTGCGGAGGCGAGCTCGGAACGGCCCGTGAGCGCGCCGTCGATGCCCGGCTCGGTCTCTTCGCCGGTGGTCGCCAACCAGTACGGCTGGTCGCCGTAGCCCTCCAGCTTCCAGCCGAACACCGACGAGTAGAACGCGCGGGCGCGGTCGGGATCGTCGACGGGCAGTTCGAAGTGCACGATCCGGGGCATGGCTCGGCTCCTCCTGGGCGACGATGCGTGACGGTCGCCGCGGTGCGGTACGTCCGCCGGGCGCGCCGACGGCGCGGCGGCTCCGGCACGATGCGGCGCGGCGACCGGTCCCGCCAGGGGCCGGTGTCCGTGGTTCAGTCCGCCAGCAGCGGGATGAGCCCGTCACGGACCTCGGCCACCCCGGTCGCGTCGCTGACGTCGCGCGGCAACTGCGGGACCTGGACGAGGTCGCGCCCCGCGAACCGGCGGGCGATCTCGTCGAGGTACTCCTGCTGCTGCGCGCGACGGGACGCCAGGAAGGCCCCGTCGGCGTCGGGCGGCAGGACGCGGTTGACCACCAGGGCCCCGACGGTGAGCCCGGCCTCGTCCAGCGCGGCGACGGCCCGCACGGTCTCCTCGATCGGGAGCCGCTCGGGGATCAGCACCGGATGGACCACCGCCTCGTCACGCAGATGGCGGGCCAGACGCGCCAGGCGCTGGCGCTGGGCGTGGAGGCGCTCGAGGACGGGGTCGTCGGCGGCGGTCTCGTCGCCGGCGAGGTTGCGCAGCATCCGGTCGACGCCGCGGGCCTTCTCGCGCTGGCGGACCAGGCCCTGGATCCAGCCGGTCAGCACCTCGGGCATGGCCAGCAGCCGCAGGGTGTGCCCGGTCGGCGCGGTGTCGACCACGATGCGTTCCCACCGGGAGCCTGCTCCCGCCAGCAGGTCGGCGAGACGGTCGAGCAGGGCCGACTCCAGCGTGCCGGCGCCACGACGGGCGAGATCGAGGTGCCGGTCGACCGTCGTGCGCACCTCCGGGCTGACGACGCGGTGAACGTCACGCCGGACGGCCTCGACGTAGGCGTCGGCGACGGCCTCCGGGTCGATCTCGACGGCTTCGAGGTGATCGGTCACCGCCACGGGCTCTCCGCCGAGCGGCAGCCCGAGCAGGTCGGCGGTCGAGTGCGCCGGATCGGTCGACACCAGCAGCGTGTGCCGGCCGCGGGCCGCGAACGCGCCCGCCAGGGCGGTGGAGACCGTGGTCTTGCCGACCCCGCCCTTGCCGCCGATGAGCCGGATCGGCCGCGCGGCGCTCAACAGCACACGCCCTCGGCCGGGAAGCGGTCGAGGCCCTCACGCTGGTGCCAGCGGTGGAACGACTCGACGAGCTCCGCCGTCAGCGGCAGGGTGTGGTAGGCGGCCGGGTCGTCGATCCCGTAGGAGGACAGCAGCAGGAGCGCCACGAAGGTGTCCTCCTGTCGCTGGGCCTCACGTTGCAGCCCCGAACGCCACTTCGCGAGGAACAGCTGGTCGTGCCAGTGCACCAGCCGCCGCAGTGCCGCCGGGACGTTCACGCGGCCGTCATCGCGGCGCGGACCAGGCCGAGCGCGGTGGTGGCGTCGGGCACCGGACCGCTGGACACGACCCGGCCGTCGACGACGATGGCACCGCGGCCGGTCCCGCGGTGCAGGGTGCGCATCACCCCGGCGACCCGGCGGTGCGCCCGCCAGGCGTCCCGGGCCAGCGCGGGGACGAGCCAGGTGATGTTGCGGGGATCGACGATCTGCACGTCCACGGCCGAGGGCAGCGCCTCGGTGAGCCGCCGGTAGACCGCGCCCATGGCCTCCATGTCGGCCCGGGCGGGGGCGAAGTCGGCCGCGCCACCGAGCTCGCCCCCGCCGTCCAGCCGTCCGCAGCAGCTGGCACCGGTGGTCTGCTGGTCCCACTCACGGACCAGCAGGACCCGGTGCCGGCTGCGGGTGCTCATCGGGCGACGGTCTCGTCGACGCTGGCCATCTCGCCACGGGCGCGACGCATGCCGAGGAACGCCTCGACGACGAGCCAGAGCGCGAGGACGAGGATGGCCAGATCCAGCGGCGCGAGCACCCAGTCGCCCTCGCGCACGAAGTCGACGAGGTTCAGGATCAGCGCCCACACCGTCATGACCAGCAGGAAGGTGAGCGGTATCAGTTGCGCCATCGCGTTGCGGCCCCGACGGGTCACGTAGACCGCGATGACGGACAGCGCGAGACCCGCGGTGAGCTGGTTGGTGGTTCCGAACAGCGTCCACAGACGACCGAACGCGTAGCCCGCGTCGCCGCCGCCCGGGGCCAGGGCGAGCGCGAGGGGTACGGCCACGGCCAGGGCCGTCACGGTCGTGAGGTTGCCGGTGGCGCGCTTGAAGCCGCCCGCCGCGCCGGCGCGGTCCTGCCCGTCGGCCGTCGTGCCGACCATCTCGCCGATCTCCTGGATGATGTAGCGCTGGAGGCGCACACCGGTGTCCATGGTCGTGGCCGCGAACGAGATCACCACGACGGCGGCGAACACCGTCCCGATCTCGACCGGCACGCCGAGGTGGCTGGCGAAGCCGGCGATGCCCTGCACGAAGTTGCCCACGGCGCCGGCGGAGGCGGCGCCGAAGTCCGTGTACTGCTCGTTCCACGTCAGCCCGACGGCGGTGATGCCGGCCGTGGTCGCCAGGATGGCTCCGAGGGCCAGGGAGCCCTCACCGAGCGCGCCGAGATAGCCGACGTGGCGGGCGTCGGTCTCCTTGTCCAACTGCTTCGAGGTGGTGCCGGAGGCGACCAGCGAGTGGAACCCGGAGATCGCACCACAGGCGACGGTCACGAACAGGAACGGGAAGAACGAGGGCGAGCCCTCGGGGACGGCGGTGTTGATCGCCGGGGCCGCGATCCGGTCGAGCCCGACGAGCAGGCCGAGGAAGATCACGCCGAGCGCGATGAACAGCTGGTGGCTGTTGATGTAGTCACGCGGTTGCAGCAACACCCACACCGGGATGCGCGAGGCGACGAACGCGTAGGCGAACAGCAGGATGATCCACATCGTGCGGGGCCCGATGCCGAACATCTCGGCGAAGCCGTCGAGCTCGATCGGGTTGGCGGCGCCGATCGGGATCAGGACGTAGAGCAGGACCACGCCGACGATGGACGGCACGAGCGCGCTCGAGCGCGTCTTGTAGATGTACTGGCCGATGGCGATCGCGAGCGGGATCTCGACCACGATCGGGATCACGGCCCCCGGGTTCGCGACGAAGAGGTTGCCGATGACGACCGCGAACACGGCGTTCACGAGCGTCAGCAGGAAGAAGATGATGCACAGGAACAGGGTCCGCGAACGTGGGTTGATCACGGTCCGCGTCAGGGTGCCGATGTTCTGGGCCTTGTTGCGCACGGAGACCACCAGCGAGCCGAAGTCGTGCACGCCGGCGGCGAACACGGTCCCGAGCACGACCCACGCCAGCGCCGGCAACCACCCCCAGAACACCGCGATCGCCGGGCCGACGATGGGTGCCGCGCCGGCCACGGAGGTGAAGTGGTGGCCGAACAGCACGTGCTTGTTGGTCGGCACGAAGTCGACCCCGTCGCTCAGGGCGTGCGCGGGGGTGACGTTGGCGTCGTCGAGGACGTAGACCTTCTCCGACAGATAGACCGAGTAGTACCGCCACCCGAGGAAGAAGATCCCCATGACGACGGCGAGCACCACGATTGCGGGCACGGCAAACCTCCCAAACGTGGCCGCTGCATCGGCCCGGCTGCTCCCATGCGACCGAGCCCCCACCCGTGGAGATGCGCGCGGCGGCGTACGCGGACCCTGCCCTATCGTTGCGTGCGTCGTCAACTAGGCGGTGGTCCAGAGTGTCCAGACACCAGTTGGTACGCGGTTGGCGAGCCGCCCCGTTCGCGGAGATCGCCTGGCTGGATCCCGATGGGCGGCCCGACGCGGCGACCGTCGTACCACTGGTGCAACGCGACCATCCGGTGGTCGCGCTGACCTATGACCGGTGGGATCTCGCCCAGCGGCTGGCGGCGGCCGAAGCGGTGCTGTTCGCGGTGACCTGCCCGAGCCTCAACCAGGGCCGGACGCCGGTCAGCGCGTGGGCGCACGTGAGCGTGCACGAGGACCCGCGCGGCCAGGAGTTCGAGGAGCAGTTCCTGGCCCAGGAGCTCGCGAAGTACCCGCCCTCGCGTCGCTTCGCCGACAGCGCGTTGCTGCGCAGCGAGCACCGGTGGTACCTGCCCCGCATCCTGGTGCGTGCCACGCGACTGGAGGACGTGTCGACGCACCCGTTCCGCGACGCGCTGGCGTTGTCGTCGGCGCCCGGCGGCGCCAGGGCGTTCACGGCCGACCTCGCCGGTGAGGGCGTCGGGGCACGGCTGGTGTCCTCGCTGCCCGACGGGCCGGTGGCGCTGCTGCAGCACGGGGCGGACGTGCCCGACCTGGACCGACCGTGGTGGCGGCGCTGGCGCGGCGAGGTCCGCGACGGGGTGCTGCAGGCGGACGCGTTCGACGAGCTGCGGCAGGAGCTGCGACCGCTGGGCCTGTGGCGCCGCTGGCGCGACCAGGTCCACCTCGAGCGCGCCTGCAAGGCCGGCCTCCGCGCCGCCAGCGCATAGCCACGTCGGTGCCGTTCCGCTCGGAGCGAACGCGCGCCGCGGCCGGTGACGGTTCGGCAACGGCCCCGGCCCGCTCCCCTGTCGAGGTCGGCGAGGAACCGGCCGCAAAGAACTCAGAGCTGGTCGAAGAGGCCGTCCACGAACAGGTCGGGGTCGAAGGGTGCGAGGTCGTCGATGTCCTCGCCGAGGCCGACGAGTTTGACGGGCAGGCCGAGCTCGCGCTGGACGGCGACGACGATGCCGCCCTTGGAGGAGCCGTCGAGCTTGGTGAGGGCGATGCCGGTGACCTCGACCGCGTCGAGGAAGGCCTTGGCCTGGGCGATGCCGTTCTGTCCGGTGGTGGCGTCGAGGACGAGGAGCGTCTCCTCGAGCGGGCCGGCCTGCTTCTCCAGCACGCGCTTGACCTTGCCGAGCTCGTCCATGAGCTCGCGCTTGTTGTGCAGGCGTCCGGCGGTGTCGACGATGAGCAGGTCGGCGGCGCGTTCGGCGGCGGCGGCGTAGCCCTCGAACGCGACGGAGGCCGGGTCGGCGCCCTCGTCCTTGCGCACGAGGTGGGCGCCGGTGCGGTCGGCCCAGATGCCGAGCTGGTCGGCGGCGGCGGCGCGGAACGTGTCCGCGGCGGCGAGCACGACCTGCCGCTCGTCGCGCTGTTCGACCGCGGCGAGCTTGCCGATGGTGGTGGTCTTGCCGGTGCCGTTGACGCCGGTGACGAGCCAGACCGTCGGGCCGTCGTCCGTGGCCCGGCCGAGCGAGCGGTCACCGGCGCCGAGTGCACCGCGCAGCTGTTCCTTCAGCAGGTCCAGCACGGCGTCGGGGCTGCTGGCGCCCTCCTCGCGGCTACGACGCTTGAGGTCCTCGACGATCTCCAGGGTGGCGGTGACGCCGACGTCGGCGGTGATGAGGGCTTCCTCGAGCCCGTCCCAGGCCTCGTCGGTGAGCCCGCGGCCGAACAGGTCGGCGACCGAGGCGCCCAGCACGTTGCGGGTGCGGGTGAGGCGCAGCCGGAAGCGTTCCCGGGGGGTGAGCACCGGCGTGGGTGCTTCGACGAGCTCTGCCGGCGTGTCGGGGACCGTGGGCGTCGGCGCCTCGGGCCGCTCCAGGACCGCGGTGTCGGCGTCGGTGCTGCCGGTGTGCTCCTCGGGCCGCTCGAGGACGGCCGTGTCGGTGCCGCCCTCCTGCGTCCCGGGCGTGTCCGGTTCGTCGTCACGGCGCCGGCGGGCGAGACCGACGCCGCCGACGAGGCCGGCAGCGGCGACCACCAGCGCGATGATCAGCTCGGGGGACTCGGTGAGGAATTCCATCGACTCGTTCCTGGAGGCTCGTACGTGCCTGGGTCGCGCCCTGGGGTCGCCCCGGGGCCGGCCTGCACGTCCGCGGCCACGCTACCGGCCGCCGTGGCGCCTGCGGTCAGCCGTGCACCGGCTCCTCGTCGGCGACCGCCTCGGTGGGCGCGTCGCTGGCGCGGTCCTCGAGCGCGTCGACGGCGGCCGGCGTACGCAGGCGCTCGGCGACGACCTTGGTGACGGCGTCGGGCCCCATCGTGATGCCGTACAGGACGTCGGCGATCTCCATCGAGCGCTTCTGGTGGGTGACCATGATGATCTGGGCGTGCCCGCGGAAGCTGCGCACGACCCGCAGCAGCCGCTGCAGGTTGACGTCGTCGAGGGCGGCGTCGACCTCGTCGAGCACATAGAACGGACTCGGTCGGGCCCGGAAGATGGCGAACACGAAGGCGAGGACGGTCAGCGAGCGTTCGCCGCCGGACAGCAGCGAGAGCCGGGTGACCTTCTTGCCCGGCGGGCGGGCCTCGACCTCGATGCCGGTCAGGAGCATGTCGTCGGGGTCGGTCAGCACGAGCCGTCCGTGGCCGCCCGGGAAGACGGTCGCGAAGGTCAGCTCGAACTCCCGCGCGATGTCCTCGAACGCCTGTCGGAACACCTCACGGATGCGGTCGTCGACGGCGACCACGACCTCCTCGAGGTCACGCTTGGACCGCCGCAGGTCGTCGAGCTGGTCGGACAGGAACGCGTGGCGTTCCTCGAGCGCCTTGAACTCCTCCAGCGCGAGCGGGTTGACCCGGCCGAGCAGGCCGAGCTTGCGGACGAGGACGTCTTCGCGCTCCGTCAGGGCGGTGACGTCGTAGGCCCCGGCCTCGGGGTGTTCGGTCCGGACCTCGTCGGGCGACAGCGAGAACTCGTTGCGCAGCCGGTCGGTCAGCTGCTCGAGCCGGTTGGTGACGTCGGCGCGCCGCAGCTCGGCCGCGTGCCGGAGCTCCTTGAGTTCGTCGCGGGCGGCGACGGCGGCGCCGACGGCGTCGCGGACCTGGGCGAGCTCGCCGCGGTGACGTCCGAGCTCGGCCTGGGCGGCATCGCGGGCGGCGGCCGCCTCCCGCACGGCGCGGTCGAGCGACTCGGTCGCGGTGCGGGCGACCAGGGCCAGCTCCCCGCAGCGGACGATGCCCTGGCGGCGCAGCTCGCGGCGCCGGGCGGCCTCGGCGAGTGCGGCCTCGACCTCTTCCGCTTCCTGGCGCAGCCCCTGGGCCTGCAATTCGAGGTGGCGGACCTGCTCGGTGGTGCGCTCGAGCCGGACGCGGGCGTCCAGCTCGCGCTCGCGCGCCCGCTCGACCTGCTCGTCGAGTTCGAGCGCGGTCTCGTCGGGGCCGTCGTCGACGTCGTCGTCGAGGTCGACGTCCGGCCCGCGGCCGTGCAGCTCGGACAGCGACGCCCGGTCGCGTTCCAGGACGGCGGCGAGCTCCTCGCGCTGCCCGGCGACGATGCCGCGCTGGCTGGCGAGCGTGTGCAGTTCCTTGTTGAGTCGCGCCAGCCGCTCGGCGGCGCCGGTGATGGCGGCGTCGGACTCGTTGATCCGGTCGGTCGCGGCGGCCAGCCGGCGGCGGGCCTGCTGCAGGGTGGCCTCGGCGGTCTCGCGCTGGGAGGCCAGCTCCTGCAGGGTCGTCTCGAGCTCGCCGGCCTCACGTTCGGCGTCGTCGGCGGCGGTGGCGGTCAGGACCGCGGAGCGTTCCGGTGAGGCCCCGCCCCGGAACCCCAACGGCCCCGCGACGTCGCCGTCGGGCGTCACGAACGTCAGATCGGGCTCGTCGTGGTGCAGCGCGACCGCGCGTTCCCAGTCCGGCACGACCCACGTGCCGGCCACGGCCTGGCGCAGCGCGTCGACGACGGCGTCGGCCTGCTCGACCCCGGCCGCGGGGGTGAGCAGGTCGGCGACGGCCGTGGCCCCTGCCTCGCTCAGGCGCGCCGCCGTGTCGGCGTCCACCGTCACGTCGGCACGCGGACCGCGGGCCGCCAACACGGTGGCGGGGCCCGGGGTCAGCTCCCGCAGCCAGGCGACGGCCGAGCGGGCATCGTCGACGGAGCGCACGACCACGGCTTCCCCGAGCGGGCCGAGCGCGGCGGCCAGGGCGGCGTCGTTGCCGCCCTCGACGCGGACGTGGTCGGCGACCGGCCCGAGCACGCCGTCGAGGTCGCCCGTCAGCAGCGCGGCGGTGCCGCCGCCCGTCTCCGCCAGCGCCGCCCGCAACGCCTCGGCGCGCGCGGCCCGGGACGAACGACGTGCCTCCAGCTCGCGCATACGGGTGGCGAGGTCCTCGACCACCTCCTGCGCCGCGGCCACCTCGGTCTCGGCGGCCTCGAGGGTGGCGGTCAGCTCGACCTCGCTGACGTCGAGTTGCTGGATCTCGTCCTGGACGGCGGCGACCTCGAGCTCGGCCTCGGCGACGCGCGCGTCCAGGCTCTCCAGCGACGAGCTCACCCGACCGAGCTCGGCCTCGGTCGTGGCGACCGCCCCGCGCAGGGCGGACACCTCGCCCTCCCAACGCAGCACCCGCTCGCGTTGCTCGGCACGACGCCGGCGCTCGGCCTGGACCGCCTGCTCGTGGGCCCGGCGGGACTGTTCGGCGTCGCGGCGGGCGGCACTGGCCTCCTCGAGCTTCTGCCGGTCGGCCTCGCGCTCCTGACCGCGGGTGGCGCGCTCGGCGTCGACGCGGTCGGCCTGGGCACGCAGCTCGGCCGGCGGGCGCCCCGCCAGCGGCTCCTCGGTGTACTCCACGAGGTGCCGGCGCTTGGCCTCGACCAGGTCGGCGGTGCCCTTCAGTCGCTCCTGCAGCGAGGTGAGCCGGTAGTAGGTGCGCTGTGCCTGCTCCGCGGCGGGGCCGAGCCGGGCCAGCTCGGCCTCCAGCGTGCTCTGGCGGTGGCGGTGCCGGGCGAGGTCCTGCTCGGCGGCCTGCAGCTGGGCGGTGGTCTGGTCGTCGTCGCGTCCTTCGGACGCGGCCAGCCGCGTGAGCCGGTCCAGCTCGTGCGCGGCGATGCGGGTCTTGACGTCGCGGAGCTCGGCCTGCAGCTGGGCGTAGCGGTCGGCCGCCTCGGCCTGGCGCTCCAGGGGCCGCAGCTGGCGGCGCAGCTCGCGCAGCACCGTCTTGAGCTTGTCGATGTGCCCGTCGACCTGCTCGAGCTTGCGCAGGGCGCGTTCACGCCGACGGCGGTGCTTGAGGATGCCGGCGGCCTCCTCGATGTAGCGGCGACGCTCCTCGGGCTTGGCGTTGAGGATCTCGTCGAGCTGGCCCTGGCCGACGATGGTGTGCAGCTCGCGACCGAGGCCGGTGTCGGACAGCAGCTCCTGCACGTCGAGGGCGCGGACCTCCTGGCCGTTGATCTGGTAGCCGGCGTCGCCGTCGGCATGGATCGTGCGGGCGACCCGGACCTCGCTGAACTCGGCCGCGCTGGCGGCGGTGCCCAGGCCCGCACCGCCGAGGCGGCCGTCGCTGTTGTCGATCACGATCTCCACGCGCGCCTGGCTCGCGCGCGTGCGGGTCGGGGATCCGGCGAAGATGACGTCGGACATCGAGCCGCCGCGGACCTTCTTGGCCGAGTGCGTCCCCAGCACCCACGCGAGCGCGTCGACGACGTTTGACTTGCCCGACCCGTTCGGGCCCACGATGACCGTGATGCCCGGCTCGACCTCGAGGACGGTCTTGTCGGCGAACGACTTGAACCCGCGCAGCGTCAGGGACCTGAGAAACACGCTTCCTCCGTGGACGCGCGGGGTGGCGCCGGTCGAGCGATGCGCGCCGACGGCAGGCGCGCCGACACGACGGTCTTGGGGAAGCGCCGGCAGCGGACGTGCGCGGCGAGCGGCGCAGACTAGCGCCCGGTCGCGCCCCAGCGACGCACCCGCGTCATCGCGGGCGCGCCACGAACGGGGAGTGGGACGTCACGCGCGCCGGGTCCGGGCCCGTCACGTACGGGCGGGCTCGCGCTGGTCGAGCTCGAACGGCTCGACGTCGACCTGGACCGCTTTCGCGTCACGCACCGCCTCGGCCTCGGCCAACGCACGCTCGAGATCCGCGACCCGCTGCCGCAGGGCACGAACTTCGTCGAGGAGCCGCAGGCTGGACGGGGACGCATGGGTGCCGAGCAGGGCCTTGCCCATGCCTCATCCTCCCGAAAGCACACACGTGTCGTGGCAGTCGCGCGATCCAGGGGCGAGGAGCGCCGGACGGACGCGCGCAGGCCTCATCGGGCCCGTCAGTGCGCCCGATGGTACCCGAACCCCGGCCCGGTTGGGAAGCGCTGGCGCGGTCGAGACGTGGTCGGACGTCCACATTCCCCCGCTCAGATCATGCACTGCGGACAATGGAAGGTGTAGACGCCCTTCTTGACCCGCGTGCGCGCGATCGGCTTGCGGCACCGGTGACACGGCAGTCCCTCGCGGCCGAAGACGTGCAGGTGCTCGGCGGCCTCGCCGTCGTCGTCGACGGCGTCCCCGCCGTCACTGTCGTCCAGGCTGGGCCCGGCCGCCTTCATCGCCGCCTGCAGGACCTCCTGCATGGCGCGGTACAGGCGACGGACCTCCTGCGTCGACAGCGACGAGGACTGCCGGTCGTGACGCAGGCCCGCTTCCCACAGGATCTCGTCGCTGTAGACGGGACCGATCCCCGCGATCACGGCTGGGTCCAGCAACAGCAGCTTCAGGGGCTGGTCGGCGGCCTGCAGGAAGCGCCCGAACTCCATCCAGGTCGGGTTGTCGTCCAACGGGTCGAGCGCGTCAGGGGCGACCTCGGCGGCCTCCAGCGCCCGTTCGTTGGGCACGACACCGGTGCGCGCGGTCACCTCCCCCGGCTCGGTCAGGTGGACCGCCCCGCCGACCGTGAAGCTGACCGCCAGGTGGGTGTCGGCACCGGGCGACTCCGTCGCCGTCTCGCGGTGCAGGAAGCCCTGCTCGCCCGGGTCGATCACCCAGGTGTGCTGGTCGTCGAGGTCGACGAACAAGACCCGGCCCCGTCGTCGGACCGCCTCGATCTTGCGGCCCGTCAGCGCCTTGACGAACTCCGGCCGCTTGCCGTGGAAGCTGGTCACCAGCGCGGCCGTGGCCACGGTGACGTCCTTGACCTTCTTGCCGACGACCTCTTTCTCGAGGTCCTTGCGCAGCACCTCGACCTCGGGCAGTTCCAGCACCGGGGTCCTCCCTTTCCTCGGCCCGGGCGCAGGCCGCGTGACGTGGCCCCCGCGCCCCCGGGTCGGCGGGAAGCTAGCGGACGGGCTCCGGACCGTCGGACTCCACGCGCGCCACGAGGGTCCGGTACGCCTCGCGGGCTGCGACCTGTTCGGCCTGCTTCTTGCTCCGACCGGTCCCCGTGCCGACGACCTCGCCGTCGACCACGACCCGCGCCGTGAAGATCTTCTGGTGGTCGGGGCCGGTGTCCTGCACCTCGTAGCGCGGCAGCACGTCGAACCGCGCCGCGGTGAGCTCCTGCAGGCTCGTCTTGTAGTCCAGGGCCGCATCGCGCTCGGCGAGGTCGAGCAGCCGCTGGGCGAAGAGCCGCTCGACGAGGTCGTAGGCGCCCACGAAGCCACTGTCGAGGTAGACCGCGCCGATCACCGCTTCCAGCGTGTCGGCCAGGATGGAGTCCTTGTCGGCGCCGCCGGAGATGGCCTCGCCCCGGCCGAGGCGGACGAAGCGGCCCAGGCCCAGCACCCGGGCGATCTCCGCCAGCGACTCGGTCTTCACCGCGGCCGAGCGCACCTTGGCGAGCCGGCCTTCCTGCTCGGTCGGGTGGGCGTGGTAGATCTCGTCGGTGACGACCAGGGCGAGCACGGCGTCGCCGAGGAACTCCAGCCGCTCGTTGGGTTCGGCGCCGCCGTTCTCGAACGCCCACGAGCGGTGGATCAGTGCCTGCTCGAGCAGTCTGGGGTCGTCGAAGTGCACGTCGAGCAGCGTGGCGAGGTCGCTCGCGGGCGGGAACTCCAGCGGCGCGCTCACGGTCCGACCGGCCGCGGACACGACGAGACCGGCTCCGGTGCGGAGCCGGTCTGCAGCCGTCGCGAACGGTGGCACGCCCGCCGGCGGGCGGACGCGCCGGGGCCACGCCCCGGGGTCCGACCCGCGAGAACGGTCATTACTCGACCTCGAGCACCGTCCGGCCGCCGTAGGCGCCGCAGGTGCCACACACCGTGTGGGGGCGCACCGGCGCCTTGCAGCGCTTGCAGTTGGCGGTGGTCGGCGCGGCCGTGCGCAGCCACTGGGCCTTGCGGTGGCGCGTACGCGAACGCGACAGCTTCCGCTTCGGGACGGCCATCGGTCTCTCCTGATCGTTCGGTCCCGCGATGATGGCGGGCATCGGTCGGTGTGGGCGGGCGAGGCCCGCTCGCCGTGAGGGCGCGACGGGCATCGATTCGGCGCGAGAGGCTACTCGCTCGGCAGGTCCAGGTCGGCCAGCTTCGCCCAGCGTGGATCGGGGGCGGCGTCGGGCCGGTGGCCGCAGTCGTGCCGGTTGCGGTCGGTGCCGCAGACCTCGCACAGGCCCTTGCAGTCCTCGCGGCACAGCACGCGGACGGGCAGGTCCACGAGCAGCGCATCGCGCACCATCGTCGTCAGGTCGATCGCCGTGCGGTCGTCGATCAACTCGTAGCCCGGGTCCTCCTCGTCGTCGTCCTCGCGCTTCGCGGGGTCGACGAACAGCTCCGCGACGTCGCTGTCGACGTGCACGGGCTGCGGGGTCAGGCAGCGACCGCAGGGCAGCTCCAGATCGACCCCGACCGAGCCGCGCACGAGGATCCCCTCGACGACGGCGTCGAGGTCGAGGGCCAGCTGGATGTCGCCCCGCAGGGCGCCCTCGGCCGGGCCCCAGGCCTCCTCGCCGAACTCCTCGACCGCCGCGGCACGCGACAACGCCCGGGTGGCACCCGGGTTGTCGACGAGCTCGGTGACGGTGACGCGCACGGCGTGGGACCTTCGGACATGGCGTTGCTGGCGACACGCGAACGTCGGGCGGGACGCCCGGGACGTCGGTGCCGTGGTGTCTGCGCGACCGCGCCACGACGAGGCGTCGGCGCGCGACGCGAACGACCCGGCGAGGCCGGGCGGCGTGGACGCGGACGTCCACGGTACCACAGGCGCCCTAGGCCGTCGCGGGGGGTGGTGGCGTCAGCTCGCGGGCTCGTCGAGCTCGAACTCCTCGGCGAGCTGATCGGTGTCGAGCCGGCCGCGCAGCTTCTGACGGCCCTTCTCCACCGCCGTCAGCGTCTTCTGCAGCACCACCTCGAAGTTCGCGAGCTTGGCGTCGACGTAGTCCTCGGCCTCCAGCCGCATCTGGCGGGCCTGCTCGCGGGCGTCCTCGATCACCCGCTCGGACTCGCGGTCGGCCGAGCGCACCACCTCCTGCGTGGAGACGAGGCGTTCGGCCTCGGCACGGGCGTCGGCGACGATGCGGTCGGCGTCGGCCTGAGCGCGCTCGAGGATCTCGTCGCGTTCCTTGATGACCCAGCGGGCCTGCGTCAGCTCGTCGGGCAGCGCGTCACGGACGTCGGCGACCAGGCCGTCGACCTCGGCCCGATTGAGCATGATGGAGGCCGACAACGGCACGGCCTTGGCCTCGGCGACCAGCCGCTCGAGCTGGTGCAGCTTGGCCTCGACGTCGAGGGGCACACCGCGGTGGTCCGACATGGGGGCAACCTTGGCACGGGGGACGATTCGGGCGGAGGGTAGCGTCGGCCGTCGGGGCCCAGATCACCCGCCAGCCGCGGCGAACTTGTCGCGCAGGGCGTCGGCAACGACGTCGGGCACGGTGCCGTCGAGCGGGCCGCCGTAGCGGGCGACCTCCTTCACGAGCGAGCTCGACAGATAGGAGTGCTCCGGCGAGGTCGACATGAACACGGTCTCGATCCCGCCGATGCGGCGGTTCATCTGCGCCATCTGCAGCTCGTACTCGAAGTCGCTGACCGCCCGCAGCCCCTTGCAGATGATGCCGATGTCGTGCGCCCGGCAGAAGTCGACCAGCAGGCCCTCGAACCGCTCGACGGCGAGGTTGTCGATCTCGCCGACGACGGCGCGGATCAGCTGCAGGCGCTCGTCGACCGAGAACAGGCCCTGCTTGCGGGGGTTCTCCAGCACCGCCACGGTGACGTGGTCGAACCGTTCGCACGCCCGCCGCACGATGTCGAGGTGGCCCAGCGTGATCGGGTCGAAGCTGCCGGGCACCACCACCGAGACCGTCACCGCTGCCTCCTGACCGACGCGTCGTCGTCCCTGGTGCGCAGCTCGGCGCGGTGCAGGGCGGTGTCACCGTAGCGGCGGGGCGGTTGCGGGAGCAGTTCCACCGGCCACGGGGGTGGCGCGTCGCGTGCCGCTCGCTCGACGACCACCGTGGCGCCGTCGACGAGGTGGTCGAGCAGGCCCGCGAGTACCGCCTGCAACTCCTCGGCGTCGAACCGGTAGGGCGGGTCGGCGAGCACGACGTCGAACGGTGCGCCCGGCAGCGCGCCGCGCAGCGCCCGTCCGACATCGGTCGCGACCACCTCGGCGCCGGGCAGGCCGACGGTGTCGAGGTTGCGGCGAAGCGCGTCCAGGGCCGGCCGGGCGCGCTCCACGAAGGTCACCGAGGCCGCGCCGCGCGAGAGCGCTTCGATGCCCAGCCCGCCGGCACCCGCGAACACGTCCAGTACGTGCGCGCCGGGCAGCAGCGGCTGCAGGGAGGAGAAGAGCGCCTCCTTGACCCGATCGGTGGTGGGGCGCACGTCATGACCCTTGGGGGCGACCAGTCGACGCCCGCGTGCCGCACCGGCGACGACCCGCACTAGCGCGGCGCGCCCGAGCGCGGAGCCCCGGCACCGACCCGGTCGATCACGAACGCGAGCACGCGGGCCTCGTCGCGCCAGGCGTCGTAGCGGCCCGAGCGTCCGGCGTGGCCGGCGCCGAGTTCGGTGCGCAGCAGGATCGGCCCACCGCCCGTCGCGGTGGCGCGCAGCTTCGCCACCCACTTGGCCGGCTCCCAGTACTGCACGCGGGGGTCGTTGAGCCCGGCCGTGACGAACAGCGCCGGGTAGTCGGCCGGCCGGACGTTGTCGTACGGCGAGTACGAGCGCATCACCTCGTAGTAGTCCGGCTCCTCGGGGTTGCCCCACTCGTCGTACTCGATGACGGTCAGCGGGATCGACGGGTCCGACATGGTGTTGACGACGTCGACGAAGGGCACCTCGGCGACCGCGGCGGCGGCGAGGTCGGGCCGCAGGTTGAGCGCGGCGCCGATCAACAGCCCGCCGGCCGAGCCGCCACGGACCGCCAGACGGTCGCGCGCGGTGATGCCCTGCTCGACGAGGTGGTCGGCGCAGGCCACGAAGTCCGTGAACGTGTTCGGCTTGGCGAGGAACTTGCCGTCCTCGTACCAGCGGCGCCCCATCTCGCCACCGCCACGGACGTGGGCGATCGCGAACACGAACCCGCGGTCGAGCAGCGACAGCCGGACGGGCGAGAAGCCGGGGTCGATCGAGATCTCGTAGGACCCGTAGCCGTACAACAGGCACGGAGCGGTGCCGTCGAGGGGGGTGTCGGCGTGCCGGACGAGGCTGACGGGCACCCGCGTGCCGTCGGCGGCGGTGGCCCATTCGCGCCAGGAGACGTAACGGGTGCGGTCGTAGCCGCCACGGACCGGCTGTTGCTTCAGCAGCGTGCGCTCGCCGGTGTCGAGGTCGACGTCGATCACCTGCGTGGGCGTGGTCAGCGACGTGTAGACGATCCGCAGCACCCGCGAGGCGAAGGCGGGATTGGGGCCCGTCCCGGCGCTGTAGACCTCCTCCTCCATCTGCAGGACGTCACCCTCGCCCGTGTCCGGGTCGACGACCCGCAGCTGGGTGCGGGCCTGCGTGCGCTCGTGGAGGACGAGGTGGCTGGCGAACGCGTCGACGCCCTCGAGCCGCACGCCGGGACGGTGCGCCACGAGGTCGCGCCAGTGCTCGCGTCCGGGCGTGTCGACAGGGGCGGTGACGAGCTTGAAGTCCTCGGCGCCGTCGGCGTTGGTCACGATCAACAGCCGGTCGCCACGGTGGTCGACGTCGTACTCCACGCCGTACTCGCGGGGCGCGACCAGGCGCGGCCGCGCGGCCGGGTCGGCGGCGTCGAGCAGATGCCACTCGCTGGTGACCTTGCTGCCGATCGAGATGGCGAGGTAACGGTCGGACCGCATCCGGCCGACGCCGAGCCAGAACCGCTCGTCGTCCTCCTGCAGGACCAGTTCGTCCTCGGCCGGGTCGGTCCCGAGCCGGTGACGCTTGACCTGGTACGGCCGCCAGGCGTCGTCGGGCACGGCGTAGAGAAACGTCGCCGAGTCGTCGAACCACGCCAGCGAGTAGGCCGCCCCCTCGATCACGTCGTCGAGCAACTCACCGGTCGCCAGGTCGCGCACCCGGATCGTGAACCGCTCCGAGCCGTTGGTGTCGACCAGTTCCGCGGCGAGCTTGTGGTCCGGGCTGACCGCATAGCCGCCGAGCCGGAAGAACTCGTGCTCGGCCGCCTCGACGTTCTCGTCGAGCAGCACGACCTCGTCGTCCGGCGGTGCGGCCGGGTCGACCGGCCGGCGCAGGTCGTCGGGCAGCGTGCGGACGTCGTCGACGCCGGCCGGCGCTGCTCGCCTGCAGTGGATGCCGTACTGCTGTCCCTCGAGCGTGCGGCGGTAGTAGAGCCAGCCGCCGTCGAGCGTCGGGACGGAGGCGTCGGTCTCCTGGACCCGGCTGCGGATCTCCCCGAAGAGGGTGTCGATCAGCGGCTCGAGCGGCGCGAGGTGCGCCTGCGTCCACGCGTTCTCGGCCTCGAGGTGGGTGCGGACCGCCGGGTCCTCCCGCTCGCGGAGCCAGAACCAGGGATCCTCGACCGTCTCGCCGTGGCGGGTGACCTGGTGCGGACGGCGTTCGGCGAGCGGGGGCTCGGACGGTGCGGTCACGTGGACGTCGACCTCGCGGGCAGGTGGCACGGACCCGCCAGCCTAGGCGTCGGGCCTAGGTCAGGCCGAGCTTGCGGGAGCAGGCCGGCCACGCCCCCCAGCCCTGGATCGCCTGCAGGCGCTCGCCGCGGTAGATCTGCTCCGCGCGGGAGTGCTGGTGCGGGTAGCCGCTGCCACCCACGGCGCGCCACGACGACAGGCTGAACTGCAGGCCGCCGTAGTAGCCGTTGCCGGTGTTGATCGACCAGTTGCCGCCCGACTCGCACTGGGCCAGCCGGTCCCAGATGGCCTCGCGCTCGGAGGTGGCGGCCGCCTGGGCCTTCGCCTCGGCCTCGGCCTGCTTGCGGGCCTCGATGCGAGCGAGACGCTGGGCCTCGAGCTGCTCGCGCTCGCGCAGCGGAAGGATCGTCACCCGGTCGACGAGGTGGAGCGCACGGGCCACGAAGTAGGCGGCCTGCCAGCGCGTCACCTGCTGGTGGGGGCAGAAGCCGTCCATGGGGTTCGTGCAGCCGGCGGAGATGCCGGCCTCGGCGAGCGAGTTGATGTTGACCGCATGGGTGCCGTTGGGGTTCACGTCGTTGAAGTGGGTCTTGCCGGTCTTGGGGACGCCGAAGGCGCGGACCAGCATGGACGCGACGTGCTGGCGCGAGATGCGCGCGTTGGGGCAGAAGTCGTCGCCGTCCTCGCCGCAGCCGTTCGTGATGCCGGCGGCGGCGAGGGCGTCGATGTTGGCTTCGTGCTCGTGACCGGCCGTGTCGCCGAAGCGCCCCGGCTCGCCCGGCTCGAGGTCGAGCGCCCGCACCAGGATGGCGGCGAGCTGACCGCGGGTGAGCGCACGCTCGGGGCAGAAACGCCCCTCCTCGCAGCCGAGGATGATCTCGCGCTTCGCGAGGGCGTCGACGGCGGCGGCGTAGGTCTGGCCACGGGTGTCGTCGAAGTCGGCGGCCTCGGCGCTGGTCGGGAAGGCCAGCGCGGTGGCGACGGCGACGGCGACGGCGAGCAGCAGGGCGAGCGGTAGGTGGGCGCGGCGAAGCAGCACGGATCGACTCCGGGGGGTCGGGAACGCCGAGACGTGGGTCGGCACGGGCGGCGCTACGGACCCGGGACGGCGTTGCCACCCCGGCGGCGCGGCGGCGAACCGTGACGAGGCCGTTGCGGCTTCGCAACCGGGTCACGTCGGCCCGACGCCGCCTCCGGGACCGCCACACCGGGACAGAGGTCCCGGCTGGGGGTCAAACCGCGAACCCTGCACGGACGGCCCCGTACGTGCGGGTACGCGGCCGTCTGGGCGTTCTCGGAAACCCCTGGTCACGGCACCGAAGCGCCCCCGTCCGTTCGGGAAGTCGTGATCGTCGCAATCGCGACGTTCGTTCGCGCGCTGTGTGCACGAATCGGGGGGTGCAGGGTTCAGGCCGTGTCGGCCCTGGCCGCGGTGAACGCCGCCAGGCTGTCCGGGTTGGCCATGGCGCCGGGGTTGGCGACCGCGGCGAGCGGTTCGCCCTCGAGGAGGCGCTTGACCGGCACCTCCATCTTCTTGCCGGAGATCGTGCGCGGGACGGCCGGCACGACGTGCACCTCGTCGGGGACGTGGCGCGGCGAGAGCTCGCTGCGGATCGCATGGGCCAGCCGCGCCCGTAGGTCGTCGTCGAGGTCCTGGCCGGCCGTGAGGACCACGAAGAGCACCAACCGGTCGAGGTCGCCGGCCCGGTCGGTCAGGTGCACGACCAGCGAGTCGGCCACCCCCTCGACGTCCTCCACGACCGCGTAGAACTCCGAGGTCCCCATCCGCACGCCGCCGCGGTTCAGCGTCGCGTCCGACCGCCCCGTGATGATGCAGGTGCCGCGATCGGTGATCTCCAGCCAGTCGCCGTGGCGCCACACCCCCGGAATGTCCTCGAAGTAGGCGGCGCGGTAGCGGCTGCCGTCGGCGTCGTTCCAGAAGCCGACCGGCATCGACGGCATGGGCCGCGTCAGCACGAGCTCGCCCCGCTCCCCCACCACCGGGTGCCCGTGGGGGTCGAACGCCTCGACCGACGCGCCGAGGCAGCGGCAGGGGATCTCGCCGGCGTGGACGGGCAGCAGCGGGGCGGCGGCCACGAAGGCCGTGCACACGTCCGTGCCGCCCGACGCCGAGCAGACCTGGACGTGCTCTCCCACGGCATCTCGGACCCACCCGAACCCTTCGGGTGGCAGCGGCGAACCGGTCGAACCGATCTGCCGCAGGCGGGAGAGGTCGACCTCGTCGCGGGGGCGCAGGCCGGCCTTGCGACAGGCCAGCAGGAACGGCGCCCCCACACCCAGCACGTCGAGACCGGTCTCCGCCGCCAGCCGCCACAGGGTCATGAGGTCCGGGTGGGCCGGGTCGCCGTCGAGCAGCACGACGGTGGCGCCGACGGTCAGGCCCGACACGAGGTAGTTCCACATCATCCACCCGGTGGTCGTGAACCAGGTGAACACCGACCCGTCGCCGAGGTCGTGGTGGAGCCCGAGGATCTTCACGTGCTCGAGCAGGATTCCCCCGTGCCCGTGGACGATCGCCTTCGGCAGCCCGGTCGTCCCGGAGCTGTAGAGCACGTACAACGGGTGGTCGAACGGCACGGCCTCGAACCGCAGCGGCGCCGGTTCGGCGAGCAGCTCCGCCCAGCTGGTCACACCCGGGAACCGGGCGCGATCGACCGCGTCGTGCAGATAGGGCAGGACGACCGTGGCACGCAGGCTCGGGAGGGCGTCGCGGATGTGGGCGACCTCGTCGTGCCGCTCGACGGTCCGCCGGCCGTAGCGGTAGCCGTCGACGGCCAGCAGCACGGTCGGCTCGATCTGACGGACCCGGTCGACGACCGCCTTGACCCCGAACTCCGGGGCACACGAGGACCACACCGCCCCGATCGCGGCGCAGGCGAGGAACGCCACCATGGTCTCGGGGACGTTGGGCAGGTAGCCGACGACGCGGTCGCCGGGGCCGACGCCCAGGCGGCGCAACCCGGCCGCCGCACGCGCGACCTGGTCGCGCAGGCCGTCGCGGGTCAGCACCACCTCGTCACGCGTCTGCGAGCGGGCGACGATCGCCGGCCCGTCCCCCGTCCAGCGCAGGGCCTGCTCGGCGTAGTTGAGGCGCGCACCCGGCAGCCATACCGCGCCGGGCATCGACGCGTCGGTCAGGACGCGCTCGTAGGGCGCGTGCAACGGCAGGTCGAACCAGGCGACGAGCGCGGCCCAGAACGACTCCGCGTCCTCGACCGACCACCGCCAGGCCGCGTGGTAGTCGGGCAGGTCGAGGCCGTGGGTCCGTTCCACCCACGTCAGGAAGCGGCCCATGTTCGTGCGCTCGCGGGCGTCGTCCGCCGGCTCCCACAGCAGCGTGCCCAACTCCACTTCGCCCACGACCTCGTCCCTCCACGTCGCCGGGGGCGCCGACCGTAGTCGTCGAGCCGCTGCGGACGGCCCTCCGGTGTCAGCCGGTCTCGAGCGCCGCGAAGGCGGCCAGCTCGTCGTCGCCGTCGGCCTCGACCACCTCGACGCCGCGGCCCTCGAACCGGCGCGCCACCTCGTCGCGGAAGCCGCGGTGGGCGGGCGCCGCGAGGTCGGGATCCTCCGCGACGACCGCCCGCGCCCGGGCCCGGGTCTCCTCCACCAGGCCTCGGTCGCGCCGCAGGTCGGCGAGCTTGATGTCGGACTTCTTGCCCGACTGGGTCCGGCCGAACAGCACACCGGCGCCGCGCAGCTCGAGGTCGGTCTCGGCGAGCACGAACCCGTCGGTGGTGGCGGCCACCGCCTCCAGGCGCCGCAGCGTCTCCTCGGGCAGTTCGGCACCCGACCACCCCGCGAACAGCACGCAGTAGCTGGTGCCGCCCCCACGACCGACCCGGCCGCGCAGCTGGTGGAGCTGGCTGATCCCGAACCGTTCGGCGTCCTCGATGACCATGATCGTCGCCTCGGGGACGTCCACGCCGACCTCGATGACGGTCGTGGCCACGAGGACCTGCGCCTCACCGGTCCGGAACCTGGTCATGGCCGCGTCCTTGGCGTCGGGACGCATGCGGCCGTGGATCAGCTCGACGGTGAGGTCGGGGAAGACCTGTTCGGACAGGCGGCGGTGCTCGCTGGTGACGTCCTTCGCTGGCAGCTCGCCGGCCTCGACCAGCGGGCAGACGACGTAGGCACGCCGCCCCCGCCCGGCCTCGGTCCGGACGAACTCGTAGAGCCGGTCGCGCCGGGCGGCCTGTGCGGGGGTGATCAGCTGGGTGGTGATCGGCTCACGCCCGGGGGGCAGTTCGTCCAGCACCGTCACGTCGAGGTCGCCGTACCAGGTCAGGGCGAGCGAGCGCGGGATCGGGGTCGCCGTCATCACCAGCACGTCGGGCAGCACGTCGGCCGCGTCCGGATCCAGCGTGGGGCCGCCGCCCTTCTCCTTCAGCTTGACCCGCTGGGCGACACCGAAGCGGTGCTGCTCGTCGATCACCACCGCACCGAGGTCGGCGAACCGCACGCCCTCCTCCAGCAGCGCGTGGGTGCCGACGACGACGTCGAGGTCGCCCGTGAGCAACTCCCCCAGAATGCGTCGGCGCGCCTTCGCCGGCGTCGAGGAGGTCAGCAGCTCCACCCGGATGCCGTCCAGCACGTTGACGCCCAGCGGTGCCAGCAGGGTCGTCAGCGTCCGGAAGTGCTGCTCGGCGAGCACCTCGGTCGGGACCATGAAGGCGGCCTGGCGCCCGTTGTCGACCGCATTGAGCAGCGTCCAGACGGCGACGACGGTCTTGCCGGAGCCGACGTCGCCCTGGAGCAGCCGGTGCATCGGGCGACGCGCGCCGAGGTCCTGGGCGAGTTCGGCGAAGGCGCGCTGCTGGGCGCCGGTCGGCGGGAACGGCAGCGCGTCCAGGAACGCCTGGGCCCGGCCGTCGGGCACCGGGGTGTTGTCCAGCCCGACGACCTCCGCCTCGAGCTGGGCCCGACGCCGCTGCACACCCAACTGCAGGGTGAACAGCTCGTCGAAGACCAGCCGTCGGCGCGCCGCGCGCTGCGTCGGGTGGTCCGGCGGCAGGTGGATGGCCCGGATGGCCGCGTCGTACGTGAGCAGGTCCAGTTCGTCGAGGAGCGGCTCCGGCAGCCAGTCCGGCAGCGTCGGCAGCCGCTCGAGCGCCGCCTCGACCAGGCGTGCCAGCTTGAACGACGGCCACGCCTCGGTCGCCGGGTAGACCGCCAGCAGACGCTGGTGCTGCAGCCGCTCGGCGGCCGCGTCCGGGTCGATGCCGGCGGCGACCCGGCCCAGCACCTCGACGTCGGGGCTGGCCAGTTGCAGGTCGTTGCGGAAGCGCTTGACCTTGCCGCTGAAGGCGGCCACGGTGCCCGGCGCCAGCTGGCCGGCCCGCCAGTTCTGGTTGAAGAAGGTGGCGGTGAAGACCCGGCCGCTGGCCTGCCGCACCCGCCCTTCGGCGATCTCCAGGGGCCGGCGCTGACCACGCTTGGGCACGCGTCGGGTGCTCCAGTTCAGCACCTCGCCGATCAGGGTGGCGGGCTCGCCGGTGCGGACCTCGGAGAGGTCGAGCACCTCGCCGGCGTCCTGGTAGCGGCGCGGGTAGTGCTCGAGCAGGTCGCGGACGGTCTCGATCCCGAACGCGTCGGCGAGATCGGCGCGGGCCTTGGCGCCGACGCCCGCCAGCACGTCGACGCGGTCGTCCAGGGCGATCGGGCCGTCGCTCACTCCACACCGACCCAGAAGCGGGCCGGCCGCTGGCCGGCGTCGACGACCTCGAGCTCACCGGTGGCCGCGTTCCCGACGAGCGAGGTCGCGCCCTCGCGCTCGTCCGCGTCGACGCCGGCCCCGACGAGCAGGGTCACCAGTTCCGCGGCCGGCACGTCCAGCCGCTCGCAGACGGTGGACAGGACCGCCAGGGGGTCGTCGTCGGCCAGCACGACGCGGCCCTCCACGACCCCGAGCCACTGGCCGGTCCGCACGGCGCCGATCGGCGTGTCCGCGTCACGAACGGCCGCCACCACCTCGCCGGCCCGCACCGCCGCTGCGGCCGCCCGCACGTCGGTCACGGCCTGCTCGGCCGGTGCGGTGGGATCCAGCACGGCCAGCGCGGCCAGGACGGCCGGCGGCGACGCGGCCGATTCGACGACCTCGAGCGGCCGTCCGCCCTCGGCCACCGACACCGCCGCAGCCTGATGGGCGGAGGCGACCGCGTTGCGATGGCCGGGCAGCAGCAGGACCTGTTCGGCGTCGACGGTGCCGACCGCGTTCAACAGGTCGGCGACCGAGGGCAGCGCGCCCGCCCGGCCGGACACGACCGTCGCGCCGGCCCGTTCGGCCAGCGCCGCGAGCCCGTCACCGTGGAGGACCGCCACCGCGCCGACCCGCCGGCGCGGGCGCGCCGCCCGGTTGGCGGCGATCTGGTCGCCGAAGTGGGTCACCTCGATGTCGCTGGGCGTCCCGAACCGCAGACCCTCCTCGATGGCGGCGCCCACGTCGTCGGTGTGCACGTGGACGTTGAGCAGCCCGCCGGCGGCGACGACCACGACCGAGTCGCCGAGCACCTCGAGGCGGCGACGCAGCGGTGCGGCCGCCTCGTCGGCGGCGTCCAGCAGGTATTGGACCTCGAAGCGGTGGTCCAGCGGCGCGTCGCAGGCCGCCGTCCCGTGCGGCGGGTGCGGCGCCTCCTGCACCGGCGGCGGGTCCTCACCGGTCAGGTGCCCGTGGACGGCGGCGAGCAGGACCTCGAAGCCGCGGGCACCGGCGTCGACCACGCCGGCGTCGCGCAGCACCGCCAGCTGCTCACGGGTGCGCTCGACCGCTTCGCGGGTCGCCGCCAGCACCCGGGCCGAGGTCTCCACGAGGTCGGCGCCCGCGCCGGCGGCGAGCTGGGCGGAGTCGGCGGCCCGGGCGAGGACGGTGAGGATGGTGCCCTCCACCGGCTCGGCCACGGCCTCGTAGGCCAGCTCCCGCGCCCGTTGCAGCGCCCGGGCGTACAACGGCGCGTCGACGGCACGTTCGTGGCTGACCACCTCGACCACGGCGCGGATCACCTGGCTGAGGATCACTCCGGAGTTGCCGCGGGCGCCTCGCACGGCGCCGCGGATGACCGCCTCGGCCTGCTGACGAGGCGGCGTGTCGGCGGCGGCCCGCAGCGCGTCGAGGCCCGCCCGGACCGTCGAGGTCATGTTCGTACCGGTGTCGCCGTCGGGGACGGGGAAGACGTTCAGGTCGTCGATGGTGTCCCGACGGGCCGCCAGGGCGGCGTGCACGCGCTCGAGCAGCGCCGGCAGCTCGGCCGCCGCCAAGGGCGCTCCCCCGCCGTCGGGCACCGCCACGTCCTTCGTCTCGCGCACCGGTCGTCGGCCGCGAGGCTAGCGGCGCGCCGTTGCTCGCCCGTGTCGTGTCCCGTCACCCGGGCGGGGGCGGCGCCGACGCCGGTCGCGGTGCCGAGCCCCCGCTGGTAGTCTGGGGGCCTCGCGTCCGCCCCGTGCGGGCGTGCACACGACCTCGGACCGCCCCGTGTGGGCGGTCTTCCCCGGTTCCCGGACTCCACCGATCGTGCGCCCCACCGCGGCGCCGTGTCCCGGGTCCGCGCATCACGAGAAGGACTTCATCATGGCCTCCGTCTGCAGCTACTGCGGCAAGAAGCCCTGGTTCGGCAAGCAGGTCAGCCACTCGCACCGCCGCTCCAGCAAGCGGTGGAGCCCCAACATCCAGCGGGTGAAGGCCTTCGTGGACGGCCGGACCGTCAAGGTCGACGTCTGCACCGGCTGCCTGAAGGCCGGCAAGGTCACGCGCCCGCCGGTCAAGGCCAGCTGACACCCGCCGGGGCGTCCAGCGCCCCGCCGAATTCGGGAAGCGCCGCGTCGAGACGCTCGACGCGACGCTTCGTCGTGCCCGGGATCCGGACGGTTCGCCCGCCTCGGGCAGCGGCCACCAGCTAGGGTGCGGACGGCAACCGGCAGCGGAGTTCGGCGTGGTGGACGTCTCGGCCTACATCCTGATCCAGACCGAGCTCGGCAAGGCCGCGGCCGTGGCCCGCGCCGCCGCCGAACTACCCGGTGTCACCGAGGCCGCCGACGTCACCGGTCCCTACGACGTGATCGTCAAGGCGTCGGCCGGCAACGTCGACGAACTCGGGCGCATGGTCGTGTCGCGGATCCAGGCGATCGACGGCATCACCCGCACCCTCACCTGCCCCATCGTCAACCTCTGACGCCTTCGGCGACGGCCGGGCACGTACCTGCACCGGCCCCACCTCAGACGCGCGGGACGGGCTCCCACTGCGTGGCGGCGATGAACTCCGGGCGGCGCGTGGGGGCCGCGAAGGGCTCCTCGACCGCGTTCTCCACCGAGTTGTAGACCAGGAAGACGTTGCTGCGCGGGAACGGCGTCTGGTTCTCCGACGAGGCGTGCATGATGTTGCAGTCGAAGAACACCACCGAACCGGCCTTGCCGGTCAGCTGCCGGATCTCCCGGCCCTGGCCGACGATCAGCTCGCGCAGGCTGTCGTGGTCGGGCGTACCGACCTCCTGCTTCTTCAGCGACGCCTTGTAGTGGTCGGCGGGGGTCTGCCCGACGGTGGTGACGAACGTCCGGTGCGAGCCCGGGACCACCATCAGCGGACCGTTGTGCGGATAGTTGTCCGTCAGCGTGATCGACGCCGACAGGCAGCGCATGCGCGGCATGCCGTCCTCGGCGTGCCAGGTCTCGAAGTCGGAATGCCACCAGAAGCCCTTGCCGACGAAGCCGGGCTTGACGTTGATCCGGCTCTGGTGGATGTAGACGTCCGAGCCGAGCAACTGGCGGGCCACGTCGGCCACGCGCGGGTCGGCGGACAGCTTCGCGAACTGCGGGTCGCTCTTGTGGATCTCGAAGATCGAGCGCACCTCGTCCGACTCGAGCTCGGTGATGGTGCGCTCGTCGGCACGGACGGCGGGGTCCGCGGCCAGTTCGTCGAGGCGGGCGCGGATCCCGGCCACCTCGTCCGGCGAGAACACGTCGGGCAGCAGCAGGTAGCCGTCGCGCTCGAACGCCTCCAGCGCGTCCTGCCCGAGCGGGCCGTCGTCGACGCCGCCGCGGGTCGTCGGCTCCTGGCGCTCGAGCAGTTGTGGGGTGTCGCTCACGCGCGTCGGGTAGGGATCTCGCCGCATCGTGTCGGTACTAGCCATGCACGGCCTCCTTGGTGTCGTCGAGTTCGTCGGTGTGCGCGCTCGGCACCGGGTCCTGCGGCGGCGGATACGCACCGTCGGGACCGTGGACCTCGCGGCCGGTCAGGGCGGGCGTGAACACGCAGACCATGCGCAGGTCCGTGTCGGCACGCAAGGCGTGACGCTCGTGGCCGTCGAGGACGTACAGCGTCCCCGGCGCGACCGGGTGCTCCTCACCGGTCTCCAGGTTCGTGAGCAGGCCCGTGCCCTCGATGCAGTACACGGACTCCTGGTGGTGCCGGTAGTGCATCTGCGTGGTCGTGCCGGCGTGCAGCACGGTGTCGTTGAGCGAGTAGCCCAGCCCGTCCTGCGCGAGCAGGAACCGGCGGCTGGACCACGTCGGGGCGGCGACGTCGCGGTCGGTGCCGACCAGGTCGCCGAGCGTGCGGACGATCATGCGAATGCCTTTCGATCAGACCGGCTGGGTCGCGGCGACGGCCGCCGGCGCGGTGGCGGGCACGGCGTCGACGACCGCCCGGACCAGCAGCTCCAGCCCCTCGTCGAGTTCCTCGTCGGAGATGGTGAGTGCGGGCAGCAGCTTGACGACCTCGTCGCGTGGCCCGGAGGTCTCCACGATCAGGCCCAGCTCGAACGCCGCCGCGCAGATCCGCTCGGCGTGGCCCTCGGCGCAGGCCAGCCCCTGCACCATGCCGCGCCCGCGTCGCTCGGCCTCCAGCACCGGGTGGGCCGCGGCGAGCCGATCGAGGGTCTGTGCCATCAGCTCCGCCTTGCGCTCGACCTCGTGCGTGAGTGCGTCGTCCTCCCAGTGGCCGAGCGCCTCGGTCGCGGTGACGAAGGCGGGGTTGTGGCCGCGGAAGGTGCCGTTGTGCTCGCCCGGGTCCCAGACGTCGAGGTCGCCGCGGAAGAGCGTGAGCGCCAGCGGCAGCCCGAAGCCCGACAACGACTTCGACAGGGTCACGATGTCGGGCTGGATCCCGGCCGGTTCGAAGCTGAAGAACGTGCCGGTGCGGCCACAGCCGGCCTGGATGTCGTCGACGATCAGCAGCACGTCGTGGCGGCGGCAGACCGCCTCCAGGTCACGCAGCCACCGCATCGAGGCGGTGTTCAGGCCACCCTCGGCCTGAACCGTCTCCACGATCACGGCCGCGGGCAGGTCGAGGCCGCTGCCGGCGTCCTGGAGCAGTGCCTCGAGGTAGCCGACGGTGTCGACCTCGGGTCCGAAGTAGTCGTCGTAGGGCAGGTTGGTCCCGGCGCCGAGCATGATGCCCGCCCCGCCGCGCTTGCCGGCGTTGCCGGACACCGCCAGCGACCCGACGGTCATCCCGTGGAAGGCGTTGGTGAACCCGATGACGCGCTCACGGCCGGTCACCTTGCGGGCCAGCTTCATCGCCGCCTCGACGGCGTTGGTGCCGGTCGGCCCCGGGAACTGGACCTTCCAGTCCCCCATGCCGCGCGGCTGCAGGATCACGTCGTGGAACCGCTGCAGGAACCGCTCCTTGGCGACGGTGTAGGTGTCCAGGCTGTGGACGACGTGGTCGCCGAGGAGGTAGTCGACCACCGCCTGCCGCATCCCCGGGTCGTTGTGCCCGTAGTTGAGGGCACCGGCACCGGCGAAGAAGTCGAGGTAGCGCCGGCCGTCGGTGTCCCACAGCTGCGAGCCGCGGGCCCGCTCGAAGGTGGCGGGCCAGGAACGGCAGTAGGACCGGACCTGGGATTCGTACTGGTCGATGGTCGCGTTCACGGTGCTCCTTGTTGCGGGGGGCTTCTCGGTGGGGCGGCGGTCCCGTAGGGGGACGGCGCGTGTCGGTCGTGGGTCTTCGTCGTCAGGCCGCCGGTCCGGGTTGCGGCAGCGCGCGGCGGCCCGTTCACCGGCGGCTGGGGGCGGCCGGCGTCAGCGAGGTGGCAGCGGCCCGATGCGCAGCTCGAGCTCTGGCTGGTGCACGCCCGCCTCGACGGGGAACACCTCGGCGGCGAAGCGCTCGGACTGCCGGCACCCGACGCCGAGGTCGTCGGCCAGACCCTGGAACAGCGCCAGCGACGCGGCGTTGTCCGGGGTCACGGTGGCCGTCAGCCAGCGCGCGTCCCGGTTGCCGGGCCGGGCCAGGAAGGCCGACAGCAGTCGGCGGCCGAGCCCGCGTCCGCGCTGGGCATCGGCGACGGCGACCTGCCAGACGAAGGCGGACGTCGGGTCGGTCGGGGGCCGGTAGCCACCGACGAAGCCGACGATCCCGTCGGCGTCGCGGCCACGCGCGCCGGCGTCGCCGTCGGCGGTCACGGCGTCGGTGCCGGCCACCACGGAGGTCGCGGCGAAGTCCGTGCACCACAGCAGGTAGGCGTAGGGCGAGTTCAGGTCGAGCGCGCCGCTGTCACGTGCCAATCGCCACAGGTCCGCAGCATCGGTGGCTGCGGGCGCGCGGAACGTCACGACGTCGGGCATGGAAGGCGCCGGGGCGACCGGACCGACGCCGGTGGCGTCGGATCAGCACGGCCGGGGTGCGCGGGACGACCCCGCCAGCGGCGAACTCACCTCCCTGAGGTCCTGGACAGACGCCGACGCGACGGGCGCGCGTTCGCCGCCGCCGTCGTCGACGTCCCCACCGTAGGTGGGCCCCCCCGGGGTGCCGCAACCTCGGACGGGCGGTCGATCGTGGGGAACGTCCGGTTGCGAACGGGCCCGGGCACGTCTATCCGCGTGCGCGCGCGAAGGCGAGGACGCGGATCGCCGACGCGGACCGTCAACGCTCCAGGGCGAGATCCAGCAGGCGGTCGACCAGCTGCGGGTAGGCGAGCCCCTCGGCGTCCCACAGGCGCGGGAACATCGAGTTGGGTGTGAAGCCGGGGATGGTGTTGATCTCGTTGACCAGGAGCCGACCGTCGGCGGTCAGGAAGAAGTCGACGCGGGCCATGCCGCGACAGCCGATCGCCCGGTAGGCCTCACGGGCCAGGTGGTCGATGCGGACGGCGACCTCATCCGGGACGTCGGCTGGGACGACCAGTTCCGACTCGTCGAGGTACTTGGCCTCGAAGTCGTAGAACTCGTGCGACGGGCGGATCTCGCCGGGCGGGGTGACCTCGAGCGCCTCGTTGCCGAGCACGCCGACCTCGAGCTCGCGCGGCGCGGCGAAGCCCTGCTCGACGATCGCGACGTCGTCGTAGCGGTAGGCCTCGACCAGGGCGGCCTCCAGATGGTCACGGCCGCTCACCCGCCCGATGCCGATCGACGACCCCTGCCGGGCCGGCTTCACGAACCACGGGTAGGGCAGCCGATCCTCGAGCCCGGCCGCGACGGCGTCCGCGTCCGCGTCCCAGCGCCGCCGGTGCACGGTCGCGTACGGCCCCTGCGGCAGCCCGCGCGCGGCGAACGCCGCCTTCATGGCGCCCTTGTCGATGCCGATCGACGACGCCGTGACGTCGGCGCCGACGTAGGGCACCCCGACGGTCGCCAGCATCCCCTGCACGGTGCCGTCCTCGCCCCACGGACCGTGGAGCACGGGGAAGGCCACGTCGACGCCACCGAGCACCCGGGCGGACTCGCCGTCCTCCTCGACCTGCACGAGTCGGGCGCCGTCCTTGCTGCCCACCAGCGCGACGGTGGGGCCGGCGTCGGCGACCTCGGGCAGCGGCCGGCCCGCGGCGGTGCGGATGTCGCCGTCGGTGAGGGTCCAGCGGCCCTCGCGGGTGATCCCGACCGGGACGACCTCGTAGCGCGAGCGGTCGATGGCGGCCAGCACCGAGCGCGCCGACAGGCACGACACCTCGTGCTCGGACGAACGGCCTCCGTACAGCAGCAGGACTCGCTTCACCGGTGCGCTCCTCGGGTGCCTTCAGCGGGGGTGGTCGGCGGCCGCCAGGGCCTGACGGACGTCGTCGAGCAGGTCGTGCTCGTCCTCGATGCCCACGGCCAGACGGATCGTGCCCGGCCCGAGCCCGGCCGCCGCCAGGGCGCCGTCGTCGAGCTGGCGGTGGCTGGTCGAGGCCGGATGCAGTACCAACGAATGCGTGCCGCCCAACGACGCCGCGCGGGCGAAGACCGTGCAGGAATCGGCGAACGCCTCGGCCGCCGCACGATCCGGCAGGTCGAACGACAGCACGCCGCCGAACCCGCGTCCACCGAACTGCTCACGTGCGAGCCGGTGCTGGGGGTGGTCCTCCAGCCCGGGGTAGCGCACGCGCGCCACCCGGCCGGACGCCGCGAGCGCCCGAGCGAGGGCCAGCGCGTTGGCGCCCGACGCGCGCATCCGCAGCGGCAGCGTCTGCAGTCCCCGCACGACCAGCCAGGCCTCGAAGGGACCCAGGGAACCGCCGAGCTCGAACGCGTGCTCGCGGACGGCGGTCACCACCTCGTCGTCCCCGGCCACGACCCCGGCAACGACGTCGCCGTGACCTGCCAGGTACTTGGTCGCCGACTCGACGACGGCCGTGGCGCCGAGCGCGTAGGGCCGACACAGGTACGGCGACGCGAAGGTGTTGTCGACGACCAGCGCGACGCCGCGCGCCCGGCACACCTGTGCCATCCCGGCGAGGTCGGCGACCGCCGTCGACGGGTTGGCGATGGTCTCCACGTGGACGACCGTGTGCTCGTCGGTCAGCGCGGCGGCGAGGGAGTCCGGCGTCAGCAGGTCGGCGTGGTCGACCTGCCAGCCGGCCTCGTCGCGCAGGCGGCGCAGCAACGCCCAGGTCCCGCCGTACAACCGTGACGTCGCCAGCACCCGACCCTTGCCCCGCAGCACCGACAGCAGACCGTGGATCGCGGCCGTACCGGAGGCCAGCGACCAGGCCGCGGGGGCCTCGTGGAGCGACGCGACCACGTTGTGCAACGTGGTGGCCGTCGGATTGTCGTAGCGGCCGTACACGTAGCCGGGGGCCGCGTCCTCCAGCAGGGCACCGACCTCGGACGAACGCGGCGTGGACCAGGTCGCCGACGGCCAGATCGCCGGGCCGACCGGCGTCTGGGCGACGTCCGGGACGATCGCCGCCCCCTGCACCGCCCGGGTGGCGAACCCACCTCGCGGGCGTGGCAGCGTCGGTTCCACGGCGGCTTCCGAGACGTCGAGCAGGGGTGGTCGCCGGCAGCCTAGCGAGGGGGTCCCGGAACGGTTCGTAGGCATCCGTCCCACGTGGCTAGGGTGCGGCCGCAACCCCGGACCCGCGGTGTCGGACCGCGGTTCGCGAGCGAGGAGGCAGCCGCGTGGCCCAGATCGACTTCGACGGACGTGTCGCCATCGTCACCGGCGCCGGCGGCGGCCTGGGCCGCAGCCATGCGCTGCTGCTGGCCAGTCGCGGCGCCAAGGTCGTCGTCAACGACCTCGGCGGCAACCGAGCCGGTGAGGGCGGCGGCTCGGAGATGGCCGACGACGTCGTGTCAGAGATCCGTGACGCGGGGGGCGAAGCGGTCGCCAACTACGACGGCGTGCACACCTGGGAGGGTGGCCAGGCGATCGTGCAGACCGCGATCGACGCGTTCGGGCGGGTCGACGTCGTCGTGAACAACGCCGGCATCCTGCGTGACGTGTCGTTCGCCAAGCTCGAGGAGTCCCAGCTCGACCTCGTCCTCAAGGTGCATCTCTACGGTGGCTTCCACGTCGCCCGGGCCGCCTGGCCGCACCTGCGCGAGCAGGGCTACGGCCGCATCGTCAACACCACCTCGGGCTCGGGCCTCTACGGCAACTTCGGGCAGTCGAACTACTCGGCCGCGAAGCTCGGCCTGGTCGGACTCACCCGCACGCTGGCCATCGAGGGTGCCAAGTACGGCATCACCTCCAACGTGATCGCGCCGGTCGCGGCCTCCCGGATGACCGAGGACATCATGCCGCCACAGCTGCTCGAGCGGCTCGAGCCCGACTACGTCTCACCGCTGGTCGCCTACCTCGCCTCGGAGGCGTGCACGGACACCGGACGGATCTACTCGGTCGGCGGCGGCTACATGGCGCGGGTGGCCATCCTCGAGGGCGAGGGCGCCACCTTCGACGGGGTGCCGACGCCGGAGGACGTCGCCGACTCCTGGGACCGGATCCAGCAGGTCGGCCCGGGCTCGGCCGAGTTCACGCAGGGCGTGATGGAGCAGACCGGCAAGATCGTCCAGGCGCTCGGCATCGCGTTCGACTGACGCGAGCTTCGCGGCCCGGGATGCCACAGCCGGCCGTTCGACGGTGGCGGCGCGACGCGCGCCGCCGCTACCGATGGTGACACGCGACAGTGGAGGCAGCGATCTCGCACGAAAGTGATCTCGCCGTACAGATGGCGGAGATCTCCCGGGAGCTGGCCGGCGCCGGGGACGTCCGACAACTGAGCGCACACCTCTGCAAGCTGTCGGTGGCCGTCGTCCCGTCCTGCGAGCACGCGGGCGTGTCGCTCGTCCGTGGTGGCGTCATCGAGACCCCCGCCCAGTCCGACGCCGTGCCCGAGCGGGTCGACCGCATCCAGGACGAGACCGGCCAGGGCCCCTGCGTCGACGCCATCCTGGAGGGCGAGGTCTTCGAGACCGACGACCTCGCCGCGGAGACACGCTGGCCCGAGTACCGGCGCCGGGTCGTCGAGGAGACCGGCGTGCGCAGCGTGCTCTCCATGCGGCTCTTCCTCGGGGAGAACGACATCGGCGCGCTCAACCTCTACTCGACGCGACGAGCGGCGTTCGACACGGAGGACCGGGCCGTCGCGTCGATCCTCGGCGCCCACGCGGCCGTGGCGCTGCAGGCCATGGTCCGCGAGGAGCAGCTGCAGCAGGCACTGCACGGCCGCGACGTCATCGGGCAGGCGAAGGGGATCCTCATGGCGCGCCACGGTGTGGACGACGACACGGCCTTCCAACTCCTGCGGGGCGCGTCCTCACGCCTGAACGAGAAGCTGCGCCAGGTCGCACGCACGGTCGTGGAACGGGAGATCGAGCGCCGGTGAGTCCCGGCTACAGCCCGTAGATCTCGGGCTTGGCCGACCGCTGCAGCAGCCCGTCGACCAGTTCGGCCGGGTGCAGGCCACCGTGGCAGACCGCCACCACCCCCTGCGTGATGGGCATGTCGACGCCCGCACGCTCGGCCAGGCCCAGGATCGCCCGGGACGACTTGACGCCCTCGGCGACCATGTTCATCGACGCGATGATGGCGTCCAGCGACTCGCCCCGCCCCAGCCGCTGACCGACGGTCCGGTTGCGCGACTTCGGCGAGGTGCACGTGGCGACCAGGTCGCCGACCCCCGCCAGGCCCGCGAACGTCAGCGCGTCGCCGCCGAGGTGGACGCCCAGGCGCACCATCTCGGCCAGTCCGCGCGTGATGACGGCCGCCATCGTGTTGTCACCGAAGCCGAGCCCGTGCGCCATCCCGGCGGCCAGCGCGATCACGTTCTTGACCGCGCCACCCACCTCGACACCGACCTTGTCGGGGTTCGTGTACACGCGGAAGTACGGCGCCATGACCGCCTTCTGGACCCGCTCGGCGCGGTGCTCGTCGGGGCTGGCGGCGACGGTTGCCGCCGGCAATCGCAGCGCGCACTCCTTGGCGAGGTTGGGGCCCGAGACGACCACCACCCGGTCCGGGTCACACGCCAGCGACTGCGACACGACCTGGCTGCCGAAGCGCATGGTGGCGACGTCGACGCCCTTGATGAGGCTGACCAGGGTCGCGTCGGGCGGGATGTGGTCGCCCCACTGCGCCAACTGCTCCTCGATGCCGACCGACGGCACCGCGAGCACGACCACGTCCGCGCCGGCCAGGGCCTGCTGCGGGTCGGGCGTCGCCTCCAGCCCGTCGGGGAGGCGGACGTCGGGGAGGTAGCCGGTGTTCGTGTGCTCGTGCACGATCTCGTCCGCGACCTCCGGACGGCGGGCCCACAGCGTCGTCGGCTCGCCGGCGTCGACGCACATCATCCCGAAGGCCGTCCCCCACGACCCGGCACCCATGACCGCGACCTTGCTCACGAAGTGCCTCTCCCGTCGTCGCAGGACGTTCTCACCGGCGCCCGCTGCTCCCCAGCGGGCGGCGTGACCCTACCTGGCTACGCTGCCGCCGATGTCCCCCTCGACCGTAGCCCTGGTGCCGCTGCGCGCTCCTGGCGCCGGCAAGACCCGCCTGTCCGTGGCGCTCTCGGCCGAGCAGCGAGGTGCGCTGGCCGGCGCCATGCTCGCCGACGTCTGCCGGGCACTGTCGGAAGCACCCGTCGACGACCTCGTCGTGGTCGCCGGTGGCGAGGCGGCCGCCGCGGCCGCGTCCGCGCTGGGCCTGGAGGTCCTGCTCGACGCCCCCGGCGTGACCGGGCTCGATGCCGCCATCCGTGCCGCCCAGCACCGCCTCGGGCCCGTCCCCGCCCTGCTGGTCGTCACCGCGGACCTGCCGCGCCTGCAGGCCGACGACGTCGCCACCCTGCTCGACCAGGACGCCGAGGTGGTCGTCGCACCGACGGACGACGGCGGCACCGGCGGACTGCTGCGCCGGCCCGGCGACGCCATCGACACCGCCTACGGGCCCAACTCGGCCCGCCGCCACGCCGCCGAGGCACGCCGGCGCGGCCGCAGTCTCGCCACCGTTCACACCGCCGGCTTCGCCACCGACGTCGACACGCTCGCCGACCTCACGGCGCTGTCGACCGGCCCGGTGGGAGCCACCACGGCCGCGCTGCTCGCCACCTGGTCCGACCGCGACGCCGACGCCGGTTGACCGCGCGACCGCGGCTATCCTCGCGGCCCCATCCCCCACCCGAGGAGACGCCGGACATGCCGCAGGGCACGGTCAGGAAGTTCGACCCCGCGACGCGGACCGGCACGCTGCTCGACGACCGGCTGCGCGAATACCGCTACGACCGCGAGACCTTCGAGGCGTCCGGCCTCATGCAACTGCGCGTCGGCCAGCGCGTCCGCTTCGAACTCGAAGGCGACGAAGACGACCCCCACGTCACCCGCCTCGGCATCGTCAGCCTCTGAACCCTTCTGCGGCCGCTTCCTTCGCGGCCTGGGGCGACACCCTCACGGTTGCGGTCACCAACCGTCAGCGGCCGCCCGCTGCGAAGCGCATCGCCTACGCCCGCACGCCGTCAGCGGCCGCTTCCTTGCTTCCGGGAGGCGACACCGCCGGTGGGACCGCGGCGGTTCAGGCGTTGGCGGGCAGGTCGTCGAGGACGAGCGCGGTACGGGCGAACAGCCCCTGGCCGTGGTCGACACCGTTCTGGTCGGCCCACTGACGCGTCTCGTCGAGGGCCTCGCGCAGCACCTGCGCGGCCTCGGGGGCGGCGGAGCCGTGCTCGGCGAGCGCGGCGGACGCGACCTTGTCGGGGTCCGTCTCGATCAGCTCGCGCACCAGGCGGTCCGGGTCCTTCACGTCGCGCCACGCGAGCGCGCACGCCGCGGTGAACGCCGGCGAGTCGAAGTCACCGTCGGAGGCGATGACGGCCAGGTGCATGAGCGCCTTGGCGGAGAGCCGGTCCTCGTCGGCGACGGCCGCGACCAGCGGCGCGTACTGGCCGAGCTGTTCCTCGCCCACCAGGGGTGCGTGCAGCTGCAGGTACTTCACGCGGACCGGCAGGTTCTGGTGCACCTCGAGGTCCTCGGGCACGTCGCCGTCGAGCCACTCCTTCAACGGCTTGGCCTGGGCCCAGTACTCGGCCGGCTCGGCCGAACTGCGCAGCGACGCGGGTGCCGCCAGCGTCTTGGCCGGGTCCACCGAGTAGCTGACCAGCCCGAAGCCGTACTCGTCGGCGTGCGCCTTCGCGTAGTCCAGCGACAGCCAGCCGCTGACCCGCTTGCCGTTGGCGTACGTGCCGGGCGCGGCGTTGTCGAAGTCGCCGGGGGGCCCGTAGTACTCCGACAGGTCGGCACGGGTGCGCAGGCCGTCCTCCTCGATGAGGGGCAGCCGGCGGGTGGGAGTCAGGTGGTAGACGGGGACGCGGGCCACGAAGGTTGGGCTCCTGGCAGGGGCGGGTGACGGGCGGCGAGGGTAGTCGGCCATAGCATGCCGCTGTGTCCGAGGACCTGCCCGCTCTCACGCTCCCGACGCCGCCGGACGCGTTCACCCTGCGGCGTGCGACCTGGAACGACCTCTTCGCGGTCGCCGGGCTGTACGCCGCGTGCTCGACCGCCCGGGTCGGAGCCGTCACGACGCGGCCCGGTGACCTGCGGGTGCGGTGGCTGGAGCTCGGCGGTCCGGACGACGTGCTGCTGGTGGAGCGTCCGGGCGCCTCGCCGTCGCTGGTCGCAACGCTGGAGTTCCAGGTGGACGTCGACCCGTGGACCGACGAGCTCGACCTGCACGTCGAGGGTCGGGTCCATCCGGACTGGGAGGGCCACGGGCTGGCGACCTACCTGCTCGACCACGCCGAGGCACGGGCCCGGAACGAGGCCTGGCGGGCCGGCCGCGCGACCGCGGTGCTGCGCACGACGGTCGTGGACGGGGACGCGCGGGCCCGTTCGTTCTTCGCCCATCGCGGGTTCGTGCCGGTGCGCTACCTCCTCGAGTTGCGGCTCGACCTGCATGCCGCCCCGCCCCATCCGGTGTGGCCGCCGGGCGTGACGTGCCGCTCGTTCGTGCCGGGGCAGGACGAGCCGGCCGTCTGGGCCGCCCATCTCGACGCGTTCGCCGACAACCCGGAGTTCCTGCCGCTGGAGCTCGACGACTGGGTCGAGTCGCACGTCCGGCGCGACCCGGCGTTCGACCCGTCGCTGGTCCTGGTCGCGCAGGCGGCCCCCGGCGTCGGCGTCGCCGCGGACGGCCAGCCGCTGGAGGCGCCGACGGTGATCGGGTTCGCGTGGTGCCGCGCCGGCGCGGAGGGCGCGGCCGAGGAAGGCTGGATCCGCGACCTCGCGGTCGTGCCGGCCTGGCGCGGCCGTGGCGTCGGCATGGCGCTGCTGCGTGCGGCATTCGCCGCCTTCCGGGCCCGGGGTCTGACCGGCGTGCGACTGGAGGTCGACGACGTCACGCTGGACGGCGCGGTCGCGCTATACCGCCGTGCGGGCATGCGCATCGCCCGCCGCACCGAGGTGTTGGAGCAGCTGCTGGTGGCGGCCCCCGGCCCCGGCGACGTTCCATTGCCGCCGGACCTGCCACCCGCGGCGTAGGCCGGCGGCGCTCAGACGGGTGGTGTGCCGGGCACCGGGATCAGGCCGTCGCGGACCAACGTCGGGTCGCCCTCGTCGGCCGCCTCCACCTCGTCGCGGCGGATGCCGAGCAGGAACAGGATGGCGTCGAGGTACGGCACGGACACGGCCGTGTCGGCGGCGTCACGCACGACCGGCTTGGCGTTGAAGGCGATGCCGAGGCCTGCCGTCGCCAGCATGTCGAGGTCGTTGGCGCCGTCACCGATCGCGACGGTCTGTTCGAGCGGGACCTGCTCGGCCGCCGCGATGCGCCGCAGCACGGCGGCCTTCCCGGCCCGGTCGACGACCTCGCCGAGCACCCGGCCGGTGAGCTTGCCGTCGACGATCTCCAGTTCGTTGGCGACCGCGTGGTCGAGGCCCAGGTCGCGGGCGAGCGCGTCGGTGACCGCCGTGAAGCCGCCGGAGACGATCGCGACCGTGTAGCCCAGCCGCTTCAGCGTGCGCACGAAGGTCCGGGCTCCGGGGGTGAGCCGCAGCCGGTCGCGGACCTGCAGCAGCGCGTCGGCGGGCGTGCCGGCCAGCCGGGCCACCCGTTCGCGCAACGATGCCTCGAAGTCCAGCTCGCCGTGCATCGCCCGGGCGGTGATGTGGGCCACCTCGTCGGCGCAGCCGGCGACGTCTGCCAGCAGTTCGATGACCTCGTCCTGGATCAGCGTGGAGTCGACGTCCATCACGACCAGGCGCTTGGCGCGGCGTTCCAGGCTCTCGCGCTGGATGGCGACGTCGACGCCGTGCTCGCGGCTGGCGGCGACCAGCGCGCGCCGCATCACCTCGACGTCCCCGTCGACCACGACGAACTCGTACGACACGACCGGGTAGCGCGACAGCCGCAGGATGCGGTCGATGTTGCCGCGGCCCAGCGCGATGGCGCCGGTGACGCCGGCCAGTGCCGCGGGCGGCAGGGTCTGGCCGATGACGGTGACGACGAAGCGTGGCTTGGTGGCCCGCTGTGAGGTGTCCTCGACCACCTCGAAGTCCAACTGCAGACCGTGCTCCCAGCCGTGGAACAGCAGGTCCTTGAGGACGTCGTCGCCGGCGCTGACGCCCACCAGCAGGTCGAGAGTGAGCCGTTCGCGGACGACGACCTGCTCCATGTCGTACAGGTGCGCACCGCTGCTCGAGAGCACGCCGAGCAGCCCCGTCGTGATCCCGGGGCGGTCCCGCCCGGTGCAGCGCACCAGGATCGTCCGCAAGGCGTCGTCCATCGTGCCTCGGAGCCTATCGGCCGCCCGCCTACGCTCCGTCTCGTGGATCCTTCGCAGGAGGTGGGCAACCGACATGGCCACGTGCAACCCGGCCCTCGAGCAGCTCGGCGGCTACCCGCTCGCCCGGCTGCAGGACCTCGCCAACGACCTGCGCGCCGACGGCGGGCCGGTGGCCGACTTCTCGATCGGGGACCCCGACGAGCCGACGCCGCCGTTCATCCGTGAAGCGCTGATCGACGCGGTCGGGCCGGTCAGCCGCTACCCCACCGCCGCCGGGCAGCGGGCCCTGCGCGAGGCCGTCGCCGGCTGGGTGCGCACCCGCCATGGCGTGGAGGTCGACCCGGACGTGCACGTGCTGCCGTCCGCCGGCAGCAAGGAGGCCATCTTCCACCTGCCGTTGGCGGTGCTCGACCCGCACGGTCCACGCCGGGCGGTGCTGTGGGGCGACCCCGGCTATCCCGTCTACGGCCGGGGTGCGCTGTTCGCCGGCGGGGTGTCCGACCCGGTGACGCTCACCGACCAGGACGGCTGGCGGCTGGACCTCGACGCGCTGCCCGCCGAGCGTCTGCGGGCCGCCTGCATCGCCTGGGTCAACTACCCCCACAATCCCACCGGCGCGACCGTCGACCTCGACTGGTACCGCCGGCAGGTCGCGACGGCCCGGCAGCACGGCCTGCTGCTGGCCTCCGACGAGTGCTACCAGGAGGTCTGGTTCGACCGGCCGGCACCCAGCGTGCTGGAGGTGTGCGACGGCGATTTCACCGACGTGCTCGCGTTCGTGTCGCTGTCGAAGCGCTCGGGCATGACCGGCTACCGGGCGGGCGCCATCGTCGGCGACCCCGAGCTCATCCGCCGGCTGCGCGTGTTGCGGCCCAACGTCGGCACCGCCTCCCCGGACTTCGTCCAGGTCGCCGCCACGGCCGCATGGCGGGACCAGACCCACGTCGATGCGCGCCGCGCGGTGTTCGCGGCCAAGCGCGACGTCGTGCTGGGCTTCCTGAAGGACGCCGGCATCGAGGTCAGCGGCTCCGAGGCGACCTTCTACGTCTGGTTCCGCGCCCCGGGCGACGACGACGCTGCCTACGCCGAGGCACTGCTGCGCGAACGGATCATCGCCTCGCCCGGGCGGGCGTTCGGCCCGGCCGGCGCGGGGTGGCTGCGCCTGGCGCTGGTCCCGACGGTCCAGGGCTGCCGCGATGCCGTCGAGCGCTGGGCCGCGGCCATCGACGATGGCCGCCTGCCCGTCTGAGCGTCCACACCGCGCGCCGCCTCGTCCGCGCGTGGCGTCGCCCGCACGGTCGGCCGCGTCAGGTGCGCTCGGCGACGCGGCGCGCGACCGCGCCGAGCACCAGCACCGCCACGAACGCGCCGACGGCGAGGGCCAGCACCACGGGGACGTCGCCCGGGACGGGTGCGGACACGGTCGGGTCACCGACCCCGGACGCGGAGGGCCACGGCCACAACACCCGGGCGGAGCCGACCATCAGCCCGATGAGCGCGGCCAGGACCACGTCGTGGTGGCGGCGCAGCAGCCAGTGCAGCAGCGTGGAGAACGACGCCAGGCCCACCACCGCCCCGCCGGCGAGGACGGCCAGCGGCAGCAGGTCACGGCCGCTGGCCGCACCGATGACGAACTCGTACACCCCGAGCAGCACCAGCAGGAACGACCCGGAGATGCCGGGCAGGATCATCGCGCAGATGGCGATGGCGCCGGCGACGAAGAGGTGGAGCGGCGTGGGCTCTGGCACCACCCCACCGCCGAAGCCGAGCCCGACCGCGGTGACCACGGCGACCACGGACCCGATCGCGAGGTGCCCGCCCTGCGGCCGACGGACCTCGCGCAGCGCCAGCACGGTGGCGCCCAGCACCAGGCCGAGGAAGACCGCCGACAGTTGCACGGGGCGCTGCTCCAGCAGTCGCTCCAGCGTCGCGGAGAGCAGTGCGATGGCGGTGAAGATGCCGGTCAGCAGACAGGCGACGAAGCCCCACTCGATCGCCAGCAGGGCGCGGCCCGCGTCGGCCAGACGCCCGCGCAACAGCAGCGACAGCACCCCGGCGCCCTGACGCACGTTGGTGATCAGTCGCTGGTAGATGCCGGTGACGAGTGCGACCGTGCCCCCGGAGAACCCGGGGACGATGTCGGCCGAGCCCATGGCGAAGCCGACCAGCCCGATGGAGACGAACTCGAACGGACGGCGCGGCGCCGTGGCCGCGTCGGCCGACGGCGGGCGGTCCACGACCTCGCCCTGGGCGTCGGGCAGGCGGCCGAGTACCGCCTCGTCCTCGGGCGGCACCGGGGTGTCGACGGGATCGGTGGGCTGGCGGTCGTCCACGTGGCGGTCCGGGCAGGTGGGAGCGGTGGGTATCGGCGTCCGGGGTCGCCGCCGGCGTGTCGGGCGGCGACCGGGCTGCGGCCGACCGTCGCACGCTACCGCCGACCGCCGCTGCCCGGAGCCACCTCGGCCCGCCCGACGCACGTGCGCCGTGCCGACACCTCACCACACGCCGCGTCCCGGTTCCGTCAGGCGGGCCAGGCCCCGCGCGTCCGCAGCACGTCTCGCAGCAGGCGCGTGCGGTCGCTGATCAGGCCGTCCACGCCGAGGTCCAGCAGTCGGTGCATCTCGGCCTGTTCGTTGACCGTCCAGACCTGCACGGGCAGGCCGGCCCAGTGGGCCGTGGACACGAACCGCCGGTCAACCACCGGCACCCGGCCGAAGCGGACCGGCACCTGCAGGACGTCGGCCCGCAGCCGCACGCGCCGGCCGCGGCGGCGCGACAGCGACGCAAGCCGCAGCCTTCGCACCTCGGCGGGGCCGGCCGACGTGCACACCCGCTCGCCCAGCGCGGCGCGGATGCGGGTCAGGCGGGCGTCGGAGAACGAGCCGACGCACAGCCGGGCCAGCAGGTCGTCGTCGCCGCGCAGCCGGGCGATCAGTGGCTCGACGGCGGGGTCGTCCTTCACGTCCACGATCACGCGCACGTCCGGGAAGCTCGCGACCAGCTCGTCGAAGCGCGGGACCGGCTCCCGGCTGGAGATGCGCGCGCGGGACACCTCGCCCCAGCTGAGGCCGGCGATGACCCCGGCCGTGTCGGTGACGCGGTCGAGGGTCGGGTCGTGGTGCACGACCAGCACCCCGTCGCGCGACGCGTGGACGTCGGTCTCCAGGTAGCGGTAGCCCAGCGCGACGGCATCGGCGAAGGCCGCCAGCGAGTTCTCCGCACCGACGTGGTCGCCACCGCGGTGCGCGACCGCGACCGGTCCGTCGTCGTCGAGGAAGGGATGGGGCACGGGTCGCTCCTGCCGTTGGCCGAGGTGTCACGCGGCCCGGGGGACCGCCGGAACGGAACCGTTAGGCTCGACCGTCGACGACGCCCACGCCCGGCATGCCCGGGCGGGGCACGCAGCACACCTCTCGACCAAGGATCTCCCATGACCGCGACGGCCGCATTCGGCATCGGCCTGGCCACGATCTCCGACGCCGGTGAGGGCACCAAGGTCCTCGACACCTGGTACCCGCTGGTCCGCCTCGCCGACGCGCCGACGGCCGCCGCGGCCCTCGCCGCCGCGGTCGGCCACCGGGGCGGGGCGGGGACCTACGAGCTCACCGACGCCCAGGTCGACGCCGTGACCGGGCAGCAGACCGTGTCCGACGCCGTGCGTGACGCCGTCGCGGCGGCCCAGGTACCGGCACCGGTCGACACCCGCACGCACCGGCGGGCCGTCGTCACGTTCGTGGAGTCCCTCGACGCCGCACCGGTGGATGCCCACGACGTCTATCTGCGCCTGCACCTGCTCTCCAACCGGCTCGTGCAACCCCACGGTGCGTCGTTGGAGGGTGCCTTCGGCCTGCTCAACAACGTCGTGTGGACCGACCTGGGGCCGTGCGACCCGGAGGGCTTCACCGAACTGCGCCTGTCGCTGGAGGCCGCCGGTCACCGCATCCGGGTCAGCAGCGTGGACAAGTTCCCCCGCATGACCGACTACGTCGTTCCCGCGGGCGTACGCATCGGCGACGCGGACCGGGTCCGACTCGGCGCCCACCTCGCGTCGGGCACGACCGTCATGCACGAGGGCTTCGTGAACTTCAACGCGGGAACGCTCGGCTCGTCGATGGTGGAGGGCCGCATCTCCGCGGGGGTGGTGATCGGCGACGGCTCCGACCTGGGCGGCAGCGCCTCGGTCATGGGCACGCTCTCCGGCGGCGGCAAGGAGGTCATCCGTGTCGGCGAGCAGTGCCTGATCGGCGCCAACGCCGGCATCGGCATCTCGTTGGGCGACCGCTGCGTCGTCGAGGCCGGCCTGTACGTGACGGCCGGCACCAAGGTGACGCTGCCCGACGGCTCGGTCGTCAAGGCCCGGGAGCTGACGGGCCAGGACGGCCTGCTGTTCCTGCGCGACTCGGTCACCGGCACCGTGCGGGTCATGCCGCGCGCGGGCGAGACGGCCGACTGGGGTGGCCTGAACGCCGCCCTGCACGCCAACGACTGAACCGTCCGGGGGCCGCCAGCCATGTCGAGTTCCACACCCACCAGCACGATCCGCGACGACCTCGTCGCCCGCCTGCTCGAGCACTGCTCGCACGTGTGCACGACCGGCGACGAGGGCCCGATCGCCGAGGCGGTGGCCAGCCGCTACACCGACCTCGGCGAGCGGGTGACCCGGGTCGGGCACAGCGTGGTCGTCGACGGGCGCAGCGGTGACCCGGCCCGCCCGCTGGTGCTGCTGGTCGGCCACCTCGACGTCGTGCCCCCGACCGACGCGGACGTCCAGCCGCGCGTGGAGACCCACGACGGGGACGAGGTGGTGGTCGCCCGCGGCGCGTCGGACATGAAGGCCGGCAACGTGATCGCGATGGCGGCCTTCGAGGACCGCATGCTGCGCGGGACCTCGCCGTACGACCTCGCCCTGGTGCTGTACGCCGGCGAGGAGGGCTCGGCGGACTCCAACGAGTTGCGCGACGTGCTGGCCGAGGTGCCGTGGCTGCGCGAGGCGGCCCTGGCGGTCGTGCTCGAACCCACCGACGGCGAGGTGCAGCTCGGCTGCCTGGGCGGGCTGCATGCCGTGCTGACCTTCCACGGCCGTCAGGCGCACTCGGCCCGTCCGTGGCACGGACGCAACGCGCTGACGCTGGCCGGCGAGTTCCTCACCGAACTCGACCGCGATCACGTCCGCGACGTCGAGGTGGACGGGATCCTCTACAAGGACGTGTGGTCGGCGACGCAGGCGTGGACGCCGGGGCTGGGGCCGGGCCCGCGTCCGGAGGGCTTCCCCGTGCGCAACGTCGTGCCGGGAACGTTCATGGTCAACGTCAACTTCCGGTTCGCGCCCTCACGTGGGGTCGACGAGGCCGAGGCCGAGGTCCACCAGCGCGTCGGCGACCGGGCCGAGGTGGAGATCGTCGACCGCTCGCCCGAGGCGCCGCCCCGGTTGTCGGACCCGATCGTGCAGGCCTTCGTGAAGGCGGTCGACGCGCCGGTGTCGGCCAAGCAGGCCTGGACCGACGTGGCCCGGTTCGCCGAGGTCGGCGTCCCGGCGCTCAACTACGGCCCCGGGCTGACGGCACAGGCCCACCAACGCGGCGAGTACGTCCGGGTCGACGACCTCGTCGCCGCTGACGTCCGGCTGCGGGCGTTCCTGGCCGGGCAGGCATGACCGTCGCCCGCTTCGTCGACCTCGACGGCGCCGCACCCGACGACGCGGTCGTCGTCATCGACGTCCTACGGGCCTTCACGACCGTCCCCTGGGTCCTGGCGCGCGGCGCCAGCCGCGTGCTGGCGGTCGACACCGCCGAGCGGGCGATGGCGCTCCGTGACGGTCCGTCGGGGGCGACGCCGGGCGCGGGGCCGGTCCCCGAGGCGGTGCTGGCCGGCGAGTCCGGCGGGCGGCCCCTGGAGGGCTTCGACCTCGGCAACTCCCCCAGCGAGGTGGCCGCTCTCGACCTCACCGGCCGTCCCGTCGTGCACCGCACCACGGCCGGCACCCAGGGGCTGGTGCGCTGCCAGGACAGCCCGTTGCTGCTGGCGGCGTCGTTCGTCACGGCCGCCGCCACCGCCCGGACCCTCCGGGCCGCGCAGGTCGGCCACGTCACCTACGTCGTCACCGGCGCGTCGCTCGGGCGTGACGGCGACGAGGACCTGGCCTGCGCGGAGCTGATCGCCGCCCGCGTCGCCGGCGACGACCCGGACCCCGCGCCCTACCTGGCGCGCGTGCCGGCCAGCGACGCCGGCCGGCAGTTCGTCGACCCGGACGGACCGGCGTGGCTTCCGGCGGTGGACCTCGACTACGCGTGCGAGGTGGACCGCTTCGAGGTGGCGCTCGTCGCCCGTCCGGTCACGGAACTGGCGGCGGTCGAGGTCGCCGCCGGGTAGACCTGCCTCCTCGTCGAGCGTGGAGGCCCTGCGGGTGCTGCTGTCGGAGCTGGTGGCGGTGTCGGCCGAGGTGGCGGCCACCCGCAGCCGGAAGGCCAAGAACGCCGCGTTGGTCTCCGCCCTGCAGGCCCTCGAGGTCGACGAGCTCGCGGCGGGGGTCGCCTACCTCTCGGGCGAGCCACGCCAGGACCGGCTCGACCTCGGCCCCTCCGCCGTCTTCGGGATCGAGGTCGCACCGGCCGACACGCCGACGCTGACCGTCGCGGACGTGGACGCCACCCTGCAACAGGTCGCCGACGTCCCCGCCGGCACGGGGTCGCGAGCCCGGCGCCTGCAGCTGCTGAGCGACCTGCTGGCGCGGGCGACGGCCGAGGAGCAGGACTTCCTGCGCCGGCTGGTGCTGCGCGAGCTGCGGCAGGGCGCGCTCGCCGGACTGCTGACCCAGGCCATCGCCGCCGCCGCGGGGCTGCCGGAGGCCACGGTGCGACGGGCCGCCATGCTGACCGGCGACCTGCGCCTGACCGCGGTGAGGGCGCTGACCGAGGGCGAGTCCGCGTTGGAGGGTTTCGGGCTGGTGGTGGGCACGCCGCTGCAGCCGATGCTCGCCCAGACGGCCGGATCGGTCGCGGAGGCCATCGGCGAGCTGGGCGAGGTCGCGGTCGACGCCAAGCTGGACGGCGCGCGGGTGCAGGTCCACCGCGACGGCGACGTCGTGCGCGTGTTCACCCGCAACCTCCTCGACGTCACCCACCGGGTCCCCGAGGTGGTGGAGGCGACGCTGAAGCTGCGCGCCGAGCAGGCCGTGTTGGACGGCGAGGCGATCGCCCTGGACGGCGAGGGCCGTCCGCGGGCGTTCCAGGAGACGATGCAGCGCTTCGGCCGGGAACGGGAGGTCGCCTCCGTGTCCGCGGAGGTACCGCTGCAGGTGCGGTTCTTCGACGTGCTCCATGCCGACGGCCGCGACGTGCTGGACCTGTCGCTGCGCGAGCGCATCGGGGTGCTGGCCGCGACCGTGCCCGACGAGCTGCGCATCGACCAGCTGCTCACGCACGACGCCACCGAGGCGCAGGAGTTCCTGCGCCGCACGCTGGCGGCCGGGCACGAGGGCGTGATGGTCAAGGACCTCGACGCGCCCTACGAGGCCGGCCGGCGCGGCGCTGCCTGGCGGAAGGTCAAGCCCGTCCACACGCTCGATCTGGTGGTGCTGGCGGCCGAGTGGGGCTCGGGCCGTCGCCGCGGCTGGCTGTCCAACCTGCACCTCGGCGCCTACGACCCCGACGCCGACGACTTCGTGATGCTCGGCAAGACGTTCAAGGGACTCACCGACGAGGTCCTGACCTGGCAGACCGAGCAGCTGTTGGCCCGCGAGACCTCCCGCTCCGGCCACGTCGTACACGTTCGTCCCGAGCTGGTCGTCGAGATCGCCCTGGACGGTCTCGTGCGCTCGCCCCGCTACCCCGGCGGTCTCGCCATGCGCTTCGCACGCGTGCGGGGGTATCGTCCCGACAAGGAGCCGCGGGAGGCGGACACGATCGCGACGGTGCGCGCCCTGTACGCCGGGGAGCTGCCGCCGCCGATCGACTGAACGGGGCTGGGCGGTCGTCGGCGTGGGAGGTCGGGCCGTGCTGCAGGCGACGACGGTGGTGGTCCTGGTCGTCGGCGCGCTGGGGGCCGCGGCGGTGGGAGTGGTGGCGCTGGTGCTGCGACACCGGTCGGGCGGCGAACCGCCGCTGGTGTGGCACGACGACGTCGGGCCGGACGACCTCGCAGGCTGAGGGATTCACCCGGTTCCGTCGCCGCCGGGGGCGTGTGGCGTCGGCGGCGGCGGTAGCGTGTACGACATCGGTCGTAGCGCGGGCGGCGGGGGCCTTCCGGCGCGACCGGCGACCAGGAGGACGACGTGAACGTGCGCAGCTGTGCCGCCGTGCTGGTGGCGCTCGCACTGGCCGCCACCGCCTGTGGCGGCGACACCGCCGAGCCGGAGCAGCCGACGGCCACCGAGGACGGGGGCGAGCCGACGGACGGTGCCGGCGACGACGCAGCGGATGGCGACGTGGCCGGCGACGACGCGGCCGGCGACGACGCGGCCGGCGACGACGCGGAGGACGCCCAGGCCGGCGACTGCGGCCCCGAGGACCCGAACCTCCACCAGCCGGGTCAACTGACCGTGGCCACCGGCGAGCCGGTGTTCCCGCCCTGGATGATGGACGACGACCCCTCGAACGGCGAGGGGTTCGAGAGTGCCGTCGTCTACGCCCTCGCCGAGGAGCTCGGGTTCGCCGAGGACCAGGTCACGTGGGTGCGGACCGGCTTCGACGAAGCCATCGCACCCGGCGAGAAGGACTACGACTTCAACATCCAGCAGTACTCGATCACGGAAGAGCGCGAGCAGGTCGTGGACTTCTCCGTGCCCTACTACGAGGTGGAGAAGGCGCTGGTCACGCTGGCAGACAGCGAGGCCGCGGCCGCCCAGAGGCTGGACGACCTCGACGACACCCGCTTCGGCGCCGTCGTCGGCACCACCGACCTCGCCTACATCGAGGACGTGATCGGCGCCACCGACGTCCAGGTCTACGACGACCAGGCCGGGGTGTTCCAGGCGCTGCAGGGCGGCCAGATCGACGCGACCGTGTTCGGGCTGCCGGGCGCGCTGTACGTCACCGCGGTCCAGGTCGAAGGCTCGGTGATCGCCGGCATCCTGCCTGGTGAGCCGATGGACGACGGGCTCGGACTGCTGTTCGAGGAGGGCAGCCCGCTGGTGCCGTGCGTGGACGAGGCCCTGGAGTCCTTGCGGGCCGACGGCACCCTCGACGCGCTGGCCGACGAGTGGCTGGCCGGCGGCGGCGACATCCCGAACATCGAGGAGTGATCCCGCAGCGACCTGCCGCGCAGGCGCCGCCGCCGGCGCGGCAGCGCGGTCTGAGCCTGGAGGTCGTCCGGCCCCTGGCGCTGGGCGCGTTGAGCACGGCGGTGGTGTTCGGGGCGCTCGCCTGGTGGGTGACCACCTCGCCGCAATGGTCACGCATCCAGGAGCAGTTCTTCAGCACGGACGCGATGCGGGCCGCGTTCCCGCGCGTCCTGCAGGGCTTCTGGCTGAACCTGCGCATCTTCGTGGTCGCGCAGGTCGTCATCCTGGTGCTGGCGCTGCTGGTGGCCGTCGCCCGTTCGCTGACCGGCCCCGTCGCCGCACCACTGCGCCTGGGCGCGGTCGTGTTCGTCGATCTGCTACGCGGCGTGCCGTCGCTGCTGCTCATCCTGCTGTTCGGGTTCGGCATCCCGGCGTTGCAGCTGCCCGGGCTCAGCCGCAGCAGCCTGTTCTGGGGCGCGGTCGGTCTGATCCTGAGCTACTCCGCCTACACCGCCGAGGTGTACCGCTCCGGCATGGATGCCGTCCACGACGGCCAGCGGGCGGCGGCCAAGGCACTCGGCCTGTCGCAGTGGCAGTCGCTCCGATTCGCGATCATCCCGCAGGCCGTGCGCAACGTGACGCCGGCCCTGCTCAACGGCGCGGTCTCGCTGCAGAAGGACGTGGTGCTGCTCAGCGTCATCGGGGTGCGCGAAGCGGTCCGCGAGGCACAGATCTACACCTCGGCCACCTTCAACTACTCGAGCTACGTCGTGGCGGCCATCCTGTTCCTGCTGGCCAGCGTGCCGCTGGCCCGCTTCACGGACTGGTACGCCCGACGCGACCAGCAGCGCCGCCTGCAGAGTACGTTCTGATGCGCCCCCGCGTCCAGATCGAGCGCCTCACCAAGTACTACGGCGACCGCCTGGTCCTCGACCAGGTCGACCTCGCGGTCGCCGAACACGAGGTCGTGTGCCTGATCGGCGCCTCTGGCTCGGGCAAGTCGACGCTGCTGCGCTGCGTGGCCCGACTGGTCGACTACGACCACGGCAGCGTCCGGCTCGACGGCACGCCGCTGGAGGGCCGCGACCTGTCGGAACGCGAGCTGCGCAAGCGGGTCGGGATCGTCTTCCAGGCCTACAACCTGTTCCCGCACCTGAGCGTGCTCGACAACGTCACGCTGGCGCCGCGCAAGGTGCACCGGCAGGGCCGCCGCCGGGCCGAGGCCCGGGCCCGCGAACTGCTGGAGTTGTTCGGCATGGGCGAGTTCGCCGACAGCTACCCCGACCGGCTCTCCGGCGGTCAGCAGCAGCGGGTCGCGATCGTGCGGGCGATGGCGACCGACCCGGACGTGCTGCTGCTCGACGAGGTGACCGCGGCGCTGGACCCCGAGCTGATCGGCGGGGTGCTGGCGGTCATCCGCGACCTCAAGGACCGCGGCATGACCATGCTGATCGTCACCCACGAGATGGGCTTCGCCCGCGACGTGGCCGACCGCGTCTGCTTCCTCGACGAGGGCCGCATCTGCGAGATCGCCCCGCCCGAGCAGCTGTTCACGGATCCCGAGCACCCGCGCACCCGGCAGTTCCTGCAGCGCATCATCGAGTCCGGCCGCCTGTAGCGTCACGGCCGCGATGGACGGGAGGTGGGCGGCGTGGCGAGGTACCCGGCGATCGAGCCGTACGACGCGGGCCTGCTGGACGTCGGCGACGGCCAGCAGCTGTACTGGGAGACGTGCGGCAACCCCGACGGGCGCCCCGCCTTGGTGGTGCACGGCGGCCCCGGCTCCGGCTGCACGCCCGGGGTACGGCGCCTGTTCGACCCCGACCGCTGCCGCATCGTGCTGTTCGACCAGCGCGGCTGCGGCCGCAGCCGTCCGCACGCGTCCGAACCCGTCGGCGACCTGTCCGTCAACACCACCGGCCACCTGGTGGCCGACATGGAACGGCTGCGCGAGCACCTCGGCATCGACGGTTGGCTGCTGTTCGGCGGGTCGTGGGGATCGACGTTGAGCCTCGCGTACGCGGTCCACCATCCCGACCGGGTGTCCGCCGCGGTCCTGATGGCCATCACGACCGGGCGGCACGCCGAGGTGGATTGGGTCGCCTCGGGTGTCGGCCGGTTCTTCCCTGCCGCCCGGGAGCGACAGCTGGCGGCGTTGCCCGAGGACGAGCGTGACGGTGACACGGCCGCCGCGTACGCCGCCCTGCTGGCCGACCCAGACCCGGACGTGCACACGCCCGCCGCCCGTGCGTGGTGCGACTGGGAGGACGCGATCATCCAACTCGGTGACGACACACCGCCCGATCCGCGCTACGAGGACCCGCGCTTCCGGCTCGCGTTCGCCCGCCTCGTCACCCACTACTTCGCCAACCGGCTGTTCCTCGACGACGGCGAACTGCTGACGGGCGCCGCCGGGCTCGGGCACGTGCCCGCCGTGCTGGTCCACGGCGAGCTCGACCTGCAGGCACCGCTGGACAACGCCTGGCAGCTGCACCGTGCGTGGCCGGGCAGCGAACTCGTCGTGATCCCGTTCGGCGGCCACGGCACCGGCTTCGCCGGCATGGACGAGGCGATCGTCGAGGCGCTGGACCGCTTCGCGGGCTGACCGGCCGTTCGTGTCGCACCCGGCTGCGACACTCCCCCGCGTGAATGGTCAACCCGGGGGCGGGTCAGGACGCGAACCGAGGTGGTCTGCCAGGAGGACGACTGCACGAAGAGACGCTACGCCCGCGGCTGGTGCGCGATGCACTATAAGCGCTGGCTGCGGACGGGCAGCGCCGTCCGCGGCGAGCGACCGACGGGGTGTGCCGTCGAGGGCTGCGACGGCCAGGCGAAGTCACGCGGCTGGTGCCATGCCCACTACCAACGTTGGCGGGCCACCGGCGACATCCGGGCTGAGGTGCCGGTCCGGCGCGCGGGCGCCTGCACGGTGGACGGCTGTGACCGTCAACGCTACGCGCGCGAACTCTGCAACACGCACTACCGCCGGCTGCTCAACACCGGCGAGGTGCGCCCGGAGCAGCCGATCCGGATCGTCACCGGGGAGGGATCCTTGAGTCACGGGTACTGGAAGGCCCAGGTCCCGGACGAGGACCGCTGGCTCGTGGGCGACGCGACGTCGGCGCTGGAGCACCGGCTGGTGATGGCCCGTCATCTGCAGCGCCCGCTGCGGACGGACGAGGTCGTCCATCACGTCAACGGGAATCGAACGGACAATCGCATCGAGAACCTCGAGTTGTGGAGCACGGCGCACCCGCGCGGTCAACGCGTCCAGGACAAGGTCGACTTCGCCGTCACGATATTGCGCAGGTACGCCCCGCACCTGCTCGGGCCGGATGCCGCCGACACGACGTAGGGGCCCCCGGAACGGAGGCCCCTACGAAGGACAAACGCGTCTGGTACCCCCGAGCGGATTTGAACCGCCGTTACCGCCTTGAGAGGGCGGCGTCCTAGGCCGCTAGACGACGGGGGCTTGTGCGTTCGCGCGCTCGCTCGCAGGCGAGGCGGGCGGAGACTAACCGAAGCCGGTCTCCGGGTCGAACCGGCGCGTGAGCGCTGGTTCGACCAGCTCGGGGGGAAGGACTCGAACCCTCAATAACTGGACCAGAACCAGTCGTGTTACCGATTACACCACCCCCGAAAGGGCTGTGCACCGGCGTCGGGCGGTCGCTTCCGCGCGTCGTGGTCCCCGGTCTGGTGCTCGGGTGACGCTCGGCCGCCGTGGTCGGTGCGCGGTCGCGAAGGGTATGCGGCGGGCCGCGAACGCGCAAAGCGCGCGACGGCTCGCCACCGGCCCGCGCGATGCCCGCGCCGACGCCCGGGCTGATGTCACCCGTGCTCAGGCGTCCCCTCGTGCCTCCTTGGCGACGGGCAGCGCCGCGGTCAGGCGAGCCAGCGTGCGGTCGCGGCCGAGCAGCTCGATCGACTCGAACAGCGGCGGGCTGACCGACGAGCCGGTCACGGCGACCCGGATCGGCTGGGCCACCTTGCCGAAGCCGATGCCGAGCTCCTCCGGCAGTCCGCGCAGCGCGGCCTCGATCGCCTCGACGCTCCAGTCGACGTCGGCCAGCACGCGCTGGGCGGCCTCGATGGCCTCGATCGAACCGGCCTTGCCGAACACCTTGGCGACGCTGTCCGGATCGAAGGCCACCTCGTCACGGAGGAAGGCCGGCGCGTAACGCTGCACCTCGTCCAGACGCTGCATGCGCTCCTGGACCAGCGGCACCAGCCCGCGCACGACCGCCAACTGGTCGCCGTTCGGCGGGGTGGCCACCAGCGCTTCGCCGTAGGTGCCGTCGAGGAAGGGCAGCAACCGGTCGGCGAGCGCGTCGGGGTCCAGGTCGCGGATCCGCTCGCCGTTGAAGGCGGTGAGCTTGTCTACATCGAACGCGGCCGCGGACCGGCCGACCGCGTTCAGGTCGAACTCGGCGACCAGTTCCTCGTCGGTCAGCCGCTCGCGGCCGTCCCTGGGCGCCCAGCCCAGCAGCGCCAGGTAGTTGCGCAGCGTCTCCGGCAGGAACCCCTGGCGGGCGAACTCCTGGACGGACACCGAGCCGTGGCGCTTGGACAGCTTCTTGCGGTCCATGCCGACCACCATCGGCAGGTGCGCGAACGCCTGCGGCGGCGCCCACCCCGGTGCACGCGCCGGCAGTCCCACCTCGGCCAGGGCGGCGTCGAGGATGGTCGAACCCTGACCGTCGTCGGCCGTCAGCAGCCCGTAGAGCAGGACCTGCCGCGGGGTGACCGACAGCAGGTCCTCCCCGCGGCAGATCAGCGAGATGCCCTGCGCGAGGTCGTCGACCGAGTTGGCCAGCGGGTAGGTGGCGCTGCCGTCGGAGCGGGCGATGACCGGGTCGGAGATCTGCGCCCAGTCCCAGCGCACCTCACCGCGAACGAGGTCCTCGACCACGACCGTGCCCGACTCCGGGGTCCGCAGCCGCAACGACGCCGGGCGGCCTTCGTCGGCGAGGCGGGCCGCCTCTTCGGGCGCGTGCTCGAACGTGGAGGCCTTCACCACCGGCGGGCCCTCGCCGCGCCCGCTGCGGTGCGTCTCGCGCCACGCCTCCAGCTCCTCGGCGGTGCGGTAGTCGCGGTAGGTCGCGCCCGCTGCCTCGAGCCGTCGCGCCACGGCCGCGTACAGGGCCGTGCGCTCGGACTGGCGGTAGGGCCCGTAGTCGCCCCGCGAGGCGAACCCGTCACCGACCGGCTCGGGGCCCTCGTCCCAGTCGAGCCCGATCCAGGCCATGGCCTCCATCATCGACCGCATCGACTCCTCGGTCGCCCGCGACACGTCGGTGTCCTCGATCCGGAACACGAAGGTGCCGCCGTGGTGGCGGGCATGGAGGAAGTTGTAGAGGGCGGCGCGGACGCTGCCGACGTGGAGCCACCCGGAGGGAGCCGGGCAGAAGCGGACGCGCGGGGCGGAGGTGGTGGACACGACGAGGGGCCTCACGGACGGCGGGAGAGCGAGGGACGGGTTCGCGCCGATGGTAGGGCGGTCGGCGTCCGGGTCGGGACCTTGGGCTCTACGGCGCGGCACGGTGCGCTTCGTAGGGTCGACGACACCCCCGCGGAGAACGTCGACCCTCGTGTCGACACCCCACCCGAGGAGTCGAGGATGAGCGTCGTGACCGTCCGCCGCCACGTGCCCGCCGAGCTCGACGACGTCTGGCAGCGCCTCGTCGACGTCGAGCGGCTGGTGATCGACGACCCGTCGCTCGACCTCATGGACCTCGAGGGCGACGGGCGGCTGACCACCGGGGCGCGTGCCGTGATCAGCCGCCGTCAGGGGGCGCGCCTGGCGACGTTCGACGTCCGCGTGCTGGACGCGGTCGCACCGCGGCGCCTGTGGCTGGCGGTGGCGGCCGGCCGCGAGTCCTGGCTCGTCGACGCGACGCTCACGGACGACGCCCACGGGATCCTCATCAGCGTCGAGGCACGCCTGGACCCCGACGCGACCCCGCCGGCGGTCCTGCAAGGGCTGACGCGGCCGCTCGACCTCGGCCTGTACCAGCAGGTCGCCGAGCTGGTCGGGATCTGGATCGGCCACACCGTGGCGGCGCTGGAGGCCGTGCTGGCCGGCCCGCACCTGCCGATGCCGCGGTCCGTGGGCGCGGCGCGCTGACCCGCGGCGGCTAGAGGATCGCGCCGGGCCGGTAGGTCGCCGCGTCCGGGTGGCGCCGGGTGACCTCGCCGACCGCGTCGACGAACCGGGCGACCTGTGTCTCCGCAGTGCCGACGAAGCCGAGCCGGTCGGCCAGCAGCCCGTCCAGCGTGACGCGATCCAGCGGGAGACGCTCGTCCGCGGCGAGCCGGTCGAGCAGGTCGTTCTCCGTCCGGCCGGTCTCGCGCATGGCGAGCGCCGCCGCGACGGCGTGCTCCTTGATCACCTCGTGCGCCACCTCGCGCCCGACGCCGGCCCGCACGGCCGCGACCAGCACCTTCGTGGTGGCGAGGAACGGCAGGTAGCGGGCCAGTTCTCGCTCCACGACCGCCGGGTAGGCGCCGAACTCCACCAGCACGGTCAGGAACGTCTCGAACAGCCCGTCGACGGCGAAGAAGGCGTCGGGCAGCGCCACACGACGGACGACCGAGTCCGACACGTCCCCCTCGTTCCACTGGGTGCCGGCCAGTCCGGACACCATCGTGAGGTGGCCGTCGAGGATCACCTTGAACCCGTTGACCCGCTCGCACGAGCGCGAGTTCATCTTGTGCGGCATCGCCGACGACCCGACCTGGCCCGGTTGGAACCCCTCGGTGGCCAGTTCCTGACCGGCCATCAGCCGGATGGTGGTGGCGAGACTGGACGGTCCGGCCGCCGCCTGCACCAGTGCCCCGACGACGTCGAGGTCGAGGGAGCGCGGATAGACCTGGCCGACGCTGTCGAGCCGGGCGGTGAAGCCGAGGTGCTCCTGGACGCGCGCCTCGAGCCGGTCGACCCGCGCCGCGTCACCGAGCAGGTCGAGCATGTCCTGCTGCGTGCCGACGGGCCCCTTGATGCCGCGCAGCGGATAGCGGACCAGCAACTCCTCGATCCGCTGGGTGGCCTGCAGCAGCTCCTCCCCGGCGTTCGCGAAGCGCTTGCCCAGCGTGGTGGCCTGCGCGGGGACGTTGTGGCTGCGGCCGGCCACCACCAGCGCGGTGAACTCCGCGGCCCGGTCGGCCAGCAGCGCGAGCGCCGCGACGCAACGGTCGCGGACCACTTCGAGCGAGCGTCGCACCTGCAGCTGTTCGACGTTCTCGGTCAGGTCCCTGGAGGTCATGCCCTTGTGCACGTGCTCGTGCCCGGCCAGGGCACAGAACTCCTCGATGCGGGCCTTGACGTCGTGGCGGGTGACCCGTTCGCGAGCCGCGATCGCGTCCAGGTCGACCTTGTCGACCACCGCCTCGTACGCCTCGACGACACCGTCCGGGACGTCCACGCCCAGGTCGCGCTGCGCGCGCAGCACGGCGATCCAGAGCTGCCGTTCGAGGACGACCTTGCCCTCGGGGGACCACAGCGCCTGCATCGGCGGGCTCGCGTATCGGGCGGCGAGGACGTTCGGGATGGGCACGGCCGGTGGTCCTTCTCGGTCCAGGGACGCCCATCCTTCCACGCCGCCCACCGACCTGCGAACCACCGCCCGACCATGGCGGCGGGGCGTTCGGGGCGGAGGGAGGTCAGCGCGCAGGCCAGTGGGTCGGGTAGTCGTCGGCCACGCGGTCGTGCTGCCGCATCAGGTCGCGCCGCTGCCTCGGCGTCAGGTGGTCCTCGAGGACGACGCCCCGCAGGTGGTCGGTCTCGTGCTGCAGGCAGCGCGCGAGCACACCGGTGCCGCGGACCGTCACCGGGCGACCGAACTGGTCCTGCCCACGGCACACCGCCGTGTCGGGGCGGGTGAACGGGAGATAGGCGCCCGGCAGCGACAGGCAGCCTTCCGGCGCGACGTCGTGTCGGGTCGCGGGGAGCCGCGCGATCGTCGGGTTGCACACCAGTCCCTGGCGTCGCCGGCCCCGCGCGTCTTCGCAGTCGTACACGAACACGGCGAGGTCGCTGCCGATCTGGGGCGCCGCCAGCCCCGCGCCGTGCGCCGCCCGGTTGGTCGCGAACATCGTCGCGAGCAGGTCCCACAGGTCCGCGTCGAAGGACGTCACGGGGCGCGCGGGACGGTGCAGCACGGGCTCGCCCCACCGCAGGATCGGGACCGGCTCGCCCCGTACGAGCAACTCCTCCACGGGCATGGCATCCCTCCGCCCTGACGTCGGACGCGTGGTCGGCGAACCTAGCGCGGCGCCCGGCACCGCCACGCCCGGTTCGCACGTCCGCCTCCGACCTCGTCGGGATGCCGCCACGGTTGCCGCGGTGCCGTCCCCGTAGCCGGCGTCGGTCGAACGACCGCGTGCGGGTGAGGTACGGCCGCGCTCGGTGACGCAGGCTGGGGCCACGAGATCCGGAGGAACCGTGGCCACGAACGTCGGCGACCGCACACACGTGGGCGGCACCGGACGCAACGTCGTCGCGCTGCTGGCCTTCGTCGCCGTCAGCGCGGTCGCGGGCGGCATCGGCAACCTGCTGCAGGGCGACGACGTCGGCAGCCGCTACCTCGCGCTGGACCGGCCCGCCTGGGCGCCGCCACAGGAGGCGTTCGGGATCGTATGGCCCGTCCTCTACCTGCTGATCGGACTGGCCGCGTGGCTCGTGTGGCGGCAGGCGGGCAGTGTCGCGGCGGCGCGCGTGGCGCTGTCGCTGTGGGCGGCGCAACTGGTCGTGAACGCCATCTGGCCCGGCGTCTTCTTCGGCGCCGGCTGGTTCTGGCCGGCCGTCGCCGTCATCGCCGTCCTGGACGTCCTGGTCGTCGCGACGATCGCGGCGTTCGGGCGTCACCGCCGCCTCGCCGCGGCACTGCTCGTGCCCTACCTCGCCTGGCTGCTGTACGCGACGGCGCTGAACGTGGCGATCGCCGCCGCCAACTGATGCCGCCTCAGGCGTCGTCGTGGCCGTTGGACCGCGGCCCGGTGGCCCCGCCGCCCGTCCCGCCCGCCTGCCGGTCCACGACCGGGTTGTCGAGCACGCCGATGCCATCCACCTCGACCCGGACACGCTGTCCGGGTGCGAGCGGTCCGACGCCGGCAGGTGTGCCGGTGAGCAGCACGTCGCTGGGCAGCAGGGTCACGACCTGGGACACCTCGGCCACGAGGTCGGCGATCCCGAACACGAGGTCGGCCGTGGTGCCGTCCTGTCGCAACTCGTCGTCGACGTAGCAACGAACCCGCAGGTCACCGGCATCCAGGCCGGTCGCGATCGCCGGACCCAACGGGCAGAACGTGTCGAACCCCTTGCCGCGGAACCACTGGCTCTCGCGCCGCTGCAGGTCGCGGGCCGTGACGTCGTTGGCGGCCGTGTAGCCGAGGATCCCGTCGATGGCCTGCTCCGGCGTCACCCGCTGCAGCAGCTTGCCGATCACGACCGCGACCTCGGCCTCGTGGTGCACCTCGTCGGTGAGGTCGGTCGGGATCCGGATCGGCTCGCCGGGCCCGACGACCGACGACGAGGGCTTGAGGAAGAACAGCGGCTCCTCGGGGACGTCGCCGCCCATCTCCGCCGCGTGGTCGCGGTAGTTCTTGCCCACGCAGACGATCTTCGACGGGATCACCGGCGCCAGCAGGTGGAGGCCCTCCAGCGGCACCCGCTCACCCGACGGCTGGAACCGCGTGAACGGGTGCGGTTCGATCACGACCACGTGACCGTCGTCCTCGAGCACGCCGTAGCGCGGGGACGGGCCGGTCTGGGCATGGACGAACCGGACGATGCGGGCCACGGTGGAGCTCCTCGTCGAGACGGATGCGGCCCGGACGCTACCCGTCCGCGCTCCCCGGCCAGTCCACCCGCAGGATCGCGTGGGTGTAAGCGTCCGACAACGCCAGCCACGAGGCCTCCACGACGTTGGGATGCACCCCGACGGTGTCCCACACGTCGACCCCGTCGGTCGAGGTGACCAGGACGCGCGTCACGGCGTCGGTGCCGGCCGACGCCTCGAGGACCCGCACCTTGTAGTCGGACAGGTGGATGCGGTCGAGCTGCGGCCACGTGCCGTTCACGGCGTTGCGGAAGGCGTGGTCGAGGGCGTCGACCGGCCCGTTGCCCTCGCCGGCCCCCAGGCGCCGCTGGCCGTGCACCTCGACGGCGAGGATCGCCTCGGCCGGCCCGTCGGCGCCGGTGAGGTCGGCCGAGCCGCCCGCGACGCTGACCCGGTAGTGCTGGGAGCGGAACGGCTCGGCGGCTGCCGGCAGCAGCCCGGTCACCCGCCGCAGCAGCAGGTCGAACGAGGCGTCGGCCGCCTCGTAGGTCCACCCCGCGGCCTCGCGCCGCTTGACCTCGGCGAGCACCGCGCGGGCCTGCTCGTCGTCGATGTCGACCCCCAGCTCCTTGGCCTTCAGCAACACGTTGGAGCGTCCGGCCAGCTCCGAGACGACCAGCCGCTGCCGGTTGCCGACCTCCTCCGGTTCGACGTGCTGGTACATGTCCGGCGCCTTGGCCAGCGCCGAGGCGTGCAGGCCGGCCTTGTGGCTGAATGCCGTGTGGCCGACGTACGGAGCGATCGACGGGGTGGTCTGGTTGCACAGCTCCGCGACGGTGTGGCTGATCTCGGTGAGCCGTTCCAGCCGGTCCGCCGGGACCAGTTGCAGGCCGCGCTTGAGCTGCAGGTCGGCGAGGATCGTGAACAGGTTCGCGTTCCCGCAGCGCTCCCCCAGTCCGTTGGCGGTCCCCTGGACGTGCGTGGCGCCGGCCTCGATCCCCAGCAGCGAGTTGGCCACCGCACAGCCACCGTCGTCGTGGAAGTGCAGCCCGACCTGACTCGGCAGGTCACGCACCAGGCCGCCCACGATCTCCGCGACGTCCCACGGCATCGCGCCGCCGTTGGTGTCGCACAGCACGACGCATTCGGCGCCCGCCTCGGCCGCGGCGGTGACGACCTCGCGGGCGTAGGCGCCGTCGCGGGCGAAGCCGTCGAAGAAGTGCTCGGCGTCGAAGAACACCCGCTTGCCCAGCGCGCTCAGGTGGCGGATGGAGTCCGCCACCATCGCGAGGTTCTCGGCCCGCGGCACCCCCAGGGCCTCGTCGACGTGGTAGCCCCACGACTTGCCCACGAGGCAGATCACGTCGGTGCGGGCGTCGACGAGCGCCTGCAGCAGCGGGTCGGCCTCCGCCGCACGCCCCGCACCACGGGTCATCCCGAACGCCACCAGCGTGGCGTGCTCGAGCGCGAGCTCGCCGTCGGCGGCGCGGGCGAAGAACGCGGTGTCCTTCGGGTTGGCGCCCGGCCAGCCGCCCTCGATGTAGGCCACGCCGAGTTCGTCCATGCGCCGGGCGACCCGCAGCTTGTCGTCGACCGACAGGCTGACGCCTTCGCGTTGCGTGCCGTCACGCAGCGTCGTGTCGTACAGGTCCAGTCCGGCCGCCGGGTCGGGCAGCGGGCTGTGGGCGGTGGCGCTGGTCACGTGGTCCTCCTCGGCGGCGACGGGCCGCGCATGGCGGCCGGACGACGGAAGAGGCACGGAGCGTGGACCGGGCCGCTCCCGCAGCCCGGCATGCACCGGCTACGGGAGCGGTGGAATGATGATGGACGCGCCACGAACGGCCTGGGCGAGGCCCGGCGTGGTGACGGTGGCGCGCATCGTCGGCTCCCTGGTCTGACGTGCGAGCGGCGACCGTACCGTCCCGTTCGCGTGCCTGTCGACTCAGTCGTCGGCGTGGTCCTCGATGCGGAAGCCGACCTGCAGGGTCACCTGGGTGTGCTGCACGGCGCCGTCCTGGATCCAGCCGCGGATCTCCTTCACCTCGAACCAGTCGAGGTGGTGCACGGACTCTGCCGCCTTGGCGATGGCGCGGCGGATGGCGTCGTCGACGCCCTCGCGGCTGGAACCGACCAGTTCGATCTTCTTGTAGACGTGCGACATGCGGCGTCCTCTCCGGTACGGAATCGTCGCCCGCACGGTAATGGGCCGGCTCGACGCCGCGGGGTGATCGGGCGTCAGAACTCGAACGGCGTCCAGGGCGCCCGCTCGGCCGCCACCAGCCGGTCGAGGTCGGCCGCGGCGTCGGGGCGTCGCTCGACCAGCCGCCTCGCCGCCGCCAGTTGCACGGCCCGGACCCCGCCGAGCCACACGGATGCCAGCGCGTCGATCGGCAACTCCAGGTCGGGCTCGTCGTCGGTGCGTCGCATGGACGCCCCCTCCGGCGAGACCTCCAGCGTCCACGTGCCCGACTGGTCCCGGTAGCCGTCGGCGACGGCCAGCACGAGCCGGCCCGAACTCGTGTAGCTGCGCCCCTCGAACGCCGCCTGCACGTCGAGCAGGCGCGCGTACAGCGGCGAGGCCGTGGTCGCCCGCAGGCGCAACCGGTCCACGACCAGTTCGGGAAGCGCGTCGTCGGCCGGACGCATGAACGCGACCACCCGGGCGGTCAGGTCGAGGTTGCAGACGTACTGCCACAACGCGGCCTCGGCCTCCGGATCCGTCGCGACCACCTCGGCCAGGCGGACCTCGCCGTCGGGGAGGCTGTCGTGCCCCCAGTCGTTCTTGACCCGGTAGCTGGCGTACCCCCGGCCGGGGACGTGGATGAGCCGGCGGGCGCTGGCGCCGTTGCGCCACGAAGCGGGATCGTGCACGACGGCGGCCCGCCACCACTGCGGGCTGCGGGTCGCGCACCCGGGGCGGTGGTCACGGACCCGCTCGAGGATCTGCGGCCATTCCGCGTGCGCCTGCTCGGGCGTGGCGGGCTCGACGACGCGGGTGTCGACCGGGTCGCGGAAGGCGACGCCGCGGTCGATGCGGTAGTTGAACGAGGGCGCCAGCACCCCGAACCCGAAGCGACCGTAGATGGCGGACTCGGAGGCGAAGAGCATGGCGACCGGCTCGCCGCGGTCGGCGGCGTCGTCGAGCCCGGCGCGCATCATCTTGCTGAGCAGCCCCCGGCGACGGTGGGTCTGCGAGACGCCGACGGCGGTCACGCCGGCCATGGGCATCCGCGCCCCGCCCGGCACGGACACGTCCATCGAATAGATGCCGTAGTTGGCGACGATCTGGTCCCGGTCGCGCACGACCCAACCCCGGAAGGCCGTGGCGGGTTCGCGGACGATGTCGACCCAGGCCTGCAGGTCGTCGTCGCTCTCGTCTTCGTGGAAGTGGCGTGAGACCGCGCGCGCGAAGGGCAGCGCGTCGTCGTCGGTGAGGCGCTCGGGCTCGAGTTCGGACGTCATGCCGGGCTCCGGAGACGGATCGGATCGGGTGGGGCAACGAGGCCGCGCAGCGGCCGAGACGACCGGGGTGGTGGGTGGGATCGAATCAGAACATCACGCCGTGCCAGGGGGCGACGTCGGTGGCGAACAGCCGGTCCGTGCGGGCGACGGCGCCGGGCGTGTGTGCCTGCAGGCGCCCGGCCGCGGCGTAGCGGCTCGCGCGATGACCGCCGAGCACGAGGGCGGCCAGCACCTCGGCGTCGAACTCGACGTCGGCGGCGTCCGTGCCGGCCGGCTCGCACACGGCCTTGCCGTCGCTGACCGCCAGCCGCCAGGTGCCGTCGTTGTGGGGCTGGAAGGCGTCGTGGACGCGCAGCGTGATGGTGTCGTCGACGCCGTAGCCGCGTGCCGCGAGAGCCACGGGTAGGTCGAGGAGGCACACCTGCAGCGGCCAGCCGGTCTTCACGTCGGCGCGGCCCTCGTCCGCGAGCAGCAGCGGCAGCGGGTCGTCGACGGGTCGGCGGTGGGCGCGGACGCGGCCGCTGAGGTCGATGTCGAGCAGGAACTGCCACAGCATCGCGGTGGCCTCGGGATCGAGGCCGATGAGTTCCTGCAACTGCACGGTGCCCGCCGGGTGCCCGGAGCTCCAGTCCGACTTCAACCGGTAGATGGCGAAGCCGCGGTCGGGGATCAGCGCGTAGAACTTCTCGCTGGCCCCGTCGCGGTCGGACGACTCGTCGCCGAGGATCCGCTCCCACCAGGCGGCGGGCAGGCCGAGCATGCCGTGGCGCTGGCGCCGGAAGGCCTCGTAGAGGGCCGGGATCGCGGCGTCGGCCGCGGCGCGGTCGACCAGCCGGACCTCGTCGACGGCGACCGGCCGGCGCAGGCGGCCATGGGATCGCGGTACCTCGAGTTCGATGGTCGGGGCGGCCGGCCCGAAGCCGAAGCGGCCGTAGATGGGTGCTTCGGAGGCCCACAGCGCGGCATAGGGCTCACCGCGCTCGTACGCGTCCTCGAACAGCTGGCGCATCATCCGCGTCAGCACGCCGCGGCGACGGTGGTCGGTGCGGACGCTGACGACCGTGATCCCGGCGCAGCCGACCGGGTCGGCCCAGGGCAGCGCCAGGTCGAAGCTGTACGCGCCGGAGGTGCCGACGATCTGGTCGCCGGCGCGGGCCACGACGGCGCGCTCGACCTCGGTCCACGGGCGGATGCGCGCCAACTCCTCTTCGGAGGCGCTGAACCCGAAGGTCTGGTTGAACACCCGCCGGAAGTCGGCGAACTGGTCGGCCGTGACCCGGCCGATCTCCACGTCGTTGCCCACGTCGGTCTCCTGCCAGCAGGCGAGCTCACCAACGCTAGCTGCTCGACCCTGACCCGACCAGTCCGCGGCGCGGATGGCGGAAGGGAGGCCGGCGACGGATGTTCAGGCCGAACGCGGCTGTGGGAGGGACGACGCGACGGCGTCCGCACCGGTGTGTCGGCGCATGAACGCGCCGATCTCGCGCAGTGCATGGCGCGACTCGGGAAATCCGGGGAAGGCGTGGAAGACGTGCCAGAGCCCGGAGAACTCGCCCAGCGAGGCGTCGAGGCCGGCCTCGCGGGCGCGGGTGACCAGCCGTCGGGCGTCGTCGCGCAGGATCTCGTCGCTGCCGACGTGGACGAGCATCGGTGGCAGCCCGGTGAGGTCGGCGTAGTGGGGCGAGACCCGCGGGTCGCTCAGTTCGAGGTCGCCGGCGTAGGCGCGGGCCGCGGGTTCCACCAGGCCGGCGCTCAGCCACGGGTCGATCCCGTCGAGTTCGTGCATGGACTCGCCCGTGCCGGCGAGGTCGGTCCACGGGGACATGCCCACGTAGCAGCCCGGCAGCGGCTGCCCCTCGTCGCGCAGGTGCACCAGGAGCGACAGGCCGAGGCCGCCGCCGGCGGAGTCGCCGCTGACCGCGATGCGCTCCGGGGGTGCGCCGTGCACGTCGACCAGCCACCGCCAGGCCGCCAGCACGTCGTCGAGCGCGGCCGGGAAGACGTGCTCGGGGGCGAGCCGGTACTCCGGCAGCAGCACCGGCGCGCGGGCGGTCCGCGACAGGGCGGCGGCCAGACCGCGGTGGCTGCGCGGCGAACCCATCGCGTAGGCGCCGCCGTGGATGTGGAACACGACGCGATCGGTGTCGCCGGCACGCTCGTCGCGGACCCATTCGCCGAGCACGCCCGGCATCTCGCAGGCCTCCCACGACGCCGTCTTCGGCAGCCGGATGCGGTTGCCCATCTCCTCGAGCTGTTCGCGCATGCGCAGCGCGTAGGCCTCGAGGTCCTCCAACGGCCCGGCCGGGTCTGGCGCGCCGCCGCCCCGGGCCCGCATGAGACGGACCGACGTCACCAGCCCCTGTTTGACGAGGCGTGCGCGCAGCGACGGCACCGGCGAGGGTCCTTTGGCGAGGGGTCAGTCGACGATCGTCAGCCAGTCCTTGTAGGCGTCGATGCGCCCGTGGATGGCATCGACGAAGGTGGCCTGGATCCGTTCGGTGACCGGCCCGCGCGGCCCGATCACTCGGCCATCGACTTCGCGGACCGGCGTCAGTTCGGCCGCGGTGCCGGTCAGGAAGATCTCGTCGGCGAGGTAGAGGTCGGTCCGTACGAGGCTGGTCTCGTGGACCTCGATGTCCAGGTCCCGGGCGATCGTCATCACGCTGGAGCGGGTGATGCCGCCCAGCGGGCCGTCCGCCAGCGGCGGGGTCAGCACGACGCCGTCTCGGACCACGAACAGGTTCTCACCGGTCCCCTCGGCGACGAAGCCGTCCTCGGAGAGCATGATCGCCTCGTCGTAGCCCGAGCGCAGCGCCTCGACCTTCGCCAGCGACGAGTTCAGGTACTGGCCGTTGGCCTTGCCGGCCGGCGGGATGGTGTTCTTGCCGATCCGGCGGTAGGAGCTGATGCCGACGCTGACCCCGTTGACGGCACTGTCCTCGCCGAGGTACGCGCCCCACTCCCAGGTCGCGATGATCGTCTGTGGCTTGGACGGCAGCGGGTTGAGGCCGATCTCGCCGTAGCCGAGGATGATCGTCGGGCGGATGTAGCAGCCGCCTTCGTGGCCGTTGACCCGGATGAGCTCGCACACGACGTCGCACAGCTCGTCGACCGAGTACGGGATCGTGTCCAGCGGCGGGTAGATCTTGGCCGACTTCAGCAACCGGGCGAGGTGTGGCCGCAGCTGGAAGACGGCCGGGCCGGCGTCGGTCGGGTAGGCGCGGATGCCCTCGAAGACCCCGTAGCCGTAGTGCAGCGTCGGCGTCAGGACGTGGACCGTGGCGGCGTCCCAGTCGACGAACTCGCCGTCCATCCAGATCTTGTCGGACTTCGGAAACGGCATGGCGCAAGGTCCTCCCGGGTCGCGGTCCGGTGGCAGCGACGCCTCGGTCGTGGCTCCCTCAAGACGTCGGCGAGGCGAGGCTACTCGCCGACCAGCTCCGTCAGCCGGTCGCCCACGTCGCCGGTCGAGTATGCCGAACCGTCGGGTCGTTCGTCCCCGCGCTCGGACAGCAGCCGGCCGACGGCACGGTCCACACGGGCCGCGGCCGCCTCCTCGCCCAGGAAGGCCAGCATCTGCCCGAGGCTCATCACGGCGGCGACGGGGTCGGCCTTCCCGGTCCCGGCGATGTCGGGCGCCGAGCCGTGCACGGGCTCGAACATCGACGGCGCCGCCCGGGTCGGGTCGAGGTTGCCGGACGCCGCCAGCCCCATCCCGCCCTGCACGGCGGCACCGAGGTCGGTGATGATGTCGCCGAACAGGTTCTCCGTCACCACGACGTCGAACCGCTCCGGTTGGGTGACGAAGTACAGGCAGGCCGCGTCGACGTGTACGTAGTCGCGGGTGACGTCGGTGAACTCGGTGTCGCCGAGCAGCTCGAACGTCTCCATCCACAGCGCCCCGGCGTGGACGAGCACGTTGGTCTTGTGCACCAGCGTGAGGTGCCCGCGCCGGCGCTGCGCCATTTCGAAGGCGTAGCGCAGGACCCGCTCGACACCGTGGCGGGTGTTGACCGATTCCTGGGTCGCGACCTCGTTGGGTGTGCCGGCATACAGCCGTCCGCCGGCGCCCGCGTACACGGACTCGGTGTTCTCGCGTACCACCACGAAGTCGCACCGGTCGGGGGTCAGGCCGGCGACCGGCGTCGACACGCCCGGGTAGAGCTTGACCGGGCGGTGGTTGACGTACTGGTCGAAGGCGAAGCGCAGCTTGAGCAGCAGGCCGCGCTCGATGACGCCGGGCGGGACGTCGGGAGTCCCGACGGCGCCGAGGTAGATGGCGTCGAACCCGCGCAACTCCTCGAGCGTGTCGTCACCGAGCACCTCGCCCGTGGCGAGGTAGCGCCGGCCGCCGAGGTCGTAGTCGACCCGCTGGGTGGTGAAGCCCTCGAGCTCCTCCAGCCGGTCGAGCACCTTGAGGCCTTCGGCGACCACCTCGGGACCGATGCCGTCGCCCCCCAGGATCGCGATGCGGTGGTCTGCCATGGTTCTCGGGCCTTCCTGTCGACACGTACGGCCCCGCGATCCTAGGCAGCCGCGCCCACGGCCCCCGACCGGCGGTGGCCGGGACGCCCTGCCCGGGCCGGTCGGTGGGCCGGAATACGGCGCCGACGGGGTCGTGTGCGCCTATCGTGCACCGTGGCCGATCGCGAGGAGCCCGCCATGAGCTACGACCCCAACGTTCCGCCGGGCAACACCCCACCCGGCCCCAGCGGCGGCCCGCCGTACGGCTCGCCGATCCCGGCCGGGACCGCCGGACTGGGTGCCCGCATCGGTGCCCGTCTGCTCGACGTCCTGCTGGTCGGCATCCCGGCCGGGCTGATCCTCGGCCTCATCGGTCTCGGGGCCGGCTTCACCGGGGACGGCTGGATCGGCAGCGCGATCGTGTCGGTGCTGTGGTTCGGCTACTTCGTGCTGCTGGAGTCCAACCGCGGCGCCACGCTCGGCAAGAGCCTGCTGAACCTGCGGGTCGTCGTCGCCGACGGCAGCAACCCGCCGACCGACGTGGCGGCCAAGCGCAACATCTGGATGCTGTTCGGCCTGATCCCGGTGCTCGGCGGGCTGCTGAGCTTCGTGGCCGTGATCGTCATCATCGTCACCATCGTGTCGGACCAGAACAACCGCGGCTACCACGACCAGTTCGCCGGCACCGCGGTGATGCGCACCTGAGCCGCGCCGCGCCCGACCGCCGCCTGCCCGGCCAGCCGGCCGAGGTCGGCAACCGCTTCGTCGCGAAGCTCGTCGACGGCCTGCTGATCGGCCTCGTCCTGGTGCCGCTGTTCCTGCTGGGCGCGCCCGGTGACGACCGCGCCGTCACGGTCGCCACCGGGCTGGCGGGGTTCGTGTACTTCGTGGTGCTGGACGCCCGGGGTGGGACGGTCGGCAAGCGGCTGCTGCGTCTGTCGGTGGTCGACGCGGCGGGTCGGGCTCCGGGGTTGGGCCCGTCGTCGGTGCGAAACCTGTGGCTGCTGACCTCGCTGTTGCCGACGGTCTTCGGACAGCTGCTCGCCGTGCTCGCCAGCGTCGGCATCGCGGTCACGATCGCCCGCGACCCGCGCAGCGTCGGCATCCACGACCGCTACGCGGCGACGTTCGTACGCTCGTCGGCATGATCCTGTCGCAGGACGTCGACCGGCCGCGCCTGCGCGCGGCGCTGCGCGAGGTCGCCCCCTGGGTCACGGCGGGCGAGTACGGGCCGTGCGCCGTCGAGGCGGGCTCGTGCGACCGCTGCGGCGACGCGCCGAGGCTGCTGCCGCTGTGCGGCCCGGTCGCCTGGACGGCGGTGTGCCGTGACTGCGGCCTGGCACTGGGCGATGACGGCTGGTGCGCCGGCCACGCCGACGACGGTGCAGCCGCACGTCGCTGGGCCGCCGCCCTGCCCGACGACTGGCCGCTGATCACGCTGCTGTGGTGGCTGGCGAGGGGCGAACTGCGCGGCGTGGAGCTGACCGCCGACCGTCGCCACCATCTCGCACCGGCCGTTCGCGCCGCGCTGCCGGCCGGTGACTAGC